>JBFWNZ010000154.1:0-8658 GCA_050250795.1 Alphaproteobacteria bacterium
CGATGCACAATGCAGATCCGGGAAGCGTGCCGGTTCCGCGGACGCTGGACTGTACGCTGTTCTTTTCGGATATCCGGCGGTTCACGGATTTCGCCGAACGCCATTCTCCCCAGGAGGTCATCGACCGCCTGAACCATCTCATCCGCGTGCAGGTCGATCTGCTGGAGCGGTTCGGGGCGGATGTCGACAAGTTCGTCGGCGACGCCGTCTTTGCGCGGTTCGAAGGGCCGGGCCGCGAGGCGGCCGCCATCGATGCCGCCATGGCGATACAACGACATCTGAAGACTGCCGATCTCGGCCTGCCGGTCGGCATCGGCATCGCATCCGGCACGGTCGTCGCGGGGGTGATCGGTGCGGCGGACCGTTATGACTACACGGTATTGGGGGATGCGGTGAATGTCGCGTCCCGCCTGTGCTCCCTTGCGGCGGGCGGCGAGGTGATGGTCGACCGGAAAACGGCGGAAGGTGCCGCTTACGCGGCACGCGACTGGGAATCGCTGGCGGTCAAGGGCCGCACGGGAACGGTCGAGGCGTTGCGCCTCGCAGGGGGCGAGGCATGACGGCGGATGACGGACAGGTCCCGGGCAGGGTTCTCGACGACATCGTCGTTCCGCCGCAGGGCTATTGGGCCCGGGAAATGCTGCGGGGCGAGGTGCTCCGCGTTATCGATCTCGAAGGACAGCAGGTGGCCGGCGTCCTGTGCCTCAACCGGCAGCGGCCGGCCGAGAAGCTGTCCGCGCCCAACACCATCGGCCTGAACCGCCAGATCTATCCCACGGCCGGCTATCGCTTCTATTCCGACAAGGCGGGTCTGATGATGACGATGACCGCCGATACCTGCGGCACGCATTCGATCATCGCCGGTGCCTGCTCCAGCCATATGAATGCACTGCGCTACGGCGACGGCGATACGCCCAACTGCCGCGACAATCTGGCTGCCGCCCTGGCACCGTGGGGCCTGGGCTGGAAGGATCTGTCCTATCCCATGAACCTGTTCATGAACGTGCCGGTCCAAGGGGATGGGACCTACGAGATCGATTTCCCGAAATCCAAGGCGGGCGACTATGTCGATCTGACGGCGGAGATGGACCTGCTCGTCGCGGTCTCCAACTGTCCGCAGGACCGCAACAAGGTGAATGCGTTCAGGCTCAAGCCGCTGCGGCTGATCCGCTACCGGCCGGGCTAGACAGCGTTGCGGGAAGGGTGCCGAATGAGCGCCCGGGAAACTCTGAAAAGAATGAGGGGAAAACGATGAGCAATCCGGCGTTCCGCTTCGACCATGTCCACATCATCAGCGAGAACCCGCGCGCCTGTGCGGACTGGTTCGCGGACATGCTGGGGGCGACCATCTCTGCCGATACGATGGCGCGCGGCGCACCGCAGATATTCGTCGATCTTGGGGGCGCGATCGTCCTCATCCGCGGCCGGCGGCCCGGAGAGGACCCAATTCCCATGCGGCCGATCCGCCCTTATGCCGATTTCTCAAGCCATAACGGCTTCGGCATCGACCATTTCGGCTTTCTCTATGACGGCGATGTGGCGGCACTGTACGAGGAACTGCGGGCGAAGGGCGCGACCTTCCCGGTCGAACTCAAGCGCGGCGTGAACGGCAGCGCGTTATTCTACATTGCCGCCCCGGACGGGGTCAGCATCGAGATCATGCAGGCCTAGGCGGAACTGCCGGCGGCCGAAGCCGCCGGCAAAGCCCCGTCAGTTGCCCTGGTACCAGGAGTCGGCGTACAGGCCGCCGGCGACGCCGCCCAGCAGGCCGACGATGCTGCCCAGGCCGGTATGCCCGAACTTCATCGCGCTGGCGCTCATCTGGTGCAGCATGCCGCCGCCGGCCGCCCCGGCTTCGGCTCCCGCGGCCCCGGCGCCCGCGCCGGCTCCCGCCGCCGCGCCCGCCTCGACCGCCGTACCGGTTACATAGGCATAGGCCGGAATGATGACGCCGTCGGTGATCACGATCGCCACGGCGGCACCGACCACGATGCCGGTGGTGATCGCGAGGGCGCGATACGCGTCGAACCCGCCGGCGGCGGGTTGCGCGGCCGGCGCCGCTGCCGTCTGGGCCGCGGCCGGCATGGCCGCAAGCCCGGCGCTCAACGCCAGAGCGCAGGCCAGATGCTTGAGTTTCGGCATGTTGATCCCCCTATCGATGTAGTAGCACCCGCACCCCGTCAAGCCGGGCAACGGCCAGCGATGGACAGGTGCAAGCCGGTGGTCTTACTGCTTCTGGTACATGTAGTCGGCATAGAAGCCGCCGGCCACGGCGCCGAGCGTTCCCACGCCGCTGGCCAGCGCGCTGTAGCCGAAGCCCAGCATGCCGTTGCTCATGACGTACATCGCGCTTTTATCGACCGAGGCGCCCACGATATAGGCGTAGGACGGCGCGACGATGACATTGGCGACCGCCGCACCGACCACCGCGCCGCCGATCACGCCGGCGGTGATGGCAAGAACCCGGTAGCTGTCGAAGTCGGTCGCCGCAGCCGAGGCGGGCGCGCGCGCCGGTGCCTGCGCAGGGGTCTGCGCCTGCGCCAACGAGGGCGCCAGGGCCAAGCCGGCGGCCAGGATCAGCGCGCCGGTCCACGATTTCATCCGATGCATCTCTCTTCTCCCCAAAGCCTCGGCAACCCACCCGGTTGTCCCAACGGCTGTCACAGCATGCCAGGAGCCGGGCCGCGACGCCACCGGAACGAATTCGCAGGCGTGGCCATGGTCGAATTAGCCGCGCGGGAGCACGACTTTACCCTCCATCAGCCGTCGCTGCGTGCGATAGACGGTGACGCTGTCCACCTGCCAGCGGCCCGTGTCGTCCTGTCGGACATTCGCCGCAACCGTCATCGCGCCGGAGGGCGTGCCGATGCGGATATCCTGTCCCGGCGGCAGCGGGCGGGCGATGCGGTTCGGCACGCTGCCCGTCACCTGGCACGCGGCCGCAAGACACATTCCGCCGGTGCCGGTGACGGCCCGGTGCATCCGCTCCATCGACACGATGCGGACGGCGATGTCGTAATCCCCGGCGGCGACCGCCTCGCCGCCGATGGTGCGATAGCCCCGCGGCGGCGCGACCAGCGCGATCTTGGGGCTCGACAGGGCCACGGCCTCTGGCGTCTCGGCCATGCCCATGGCGACGCCCGCGGCGCGGCGCAGGGACTCCAGCGCGGTCATCAGGCGGGTATCCGCCTCCAGGGCCTCGGGCGCCTCGATTCCCGAAACGCCCATATCCTCGGCAGCGACGAACACGACCGGGCTTGTCGCATCGACCAGCGATGCCTGTACGGCCTTGCCGTCCGGTAGGCGCAGGGGCTCGGCCGCCTTGCCGGTGGGCAGAAAGGCGGCGGTGCGGGCGCCGCCGGGATGGAGATAGTCGAGCCGCACGCGTGCACCTGTGCCGCTGACGCCGGACATCTCGAAATCCCCGGTCTCGACGGCATGGCCGTCGCGGACCTCGAAATGGGCGTGATACAGCTTGTCGGTATTGGTGTTGTAGACGCGTACGGTCGTCGGCCCGTCCGTCGCCGCGATCAGCCCTTCCTCGACCGCGAAAGGCCCGACCGAGGAGGACAGGTTGCCGCAGGACTGGCTGTAATCCGCGACGGGGCGGTCCACCGCAACCTGGATGAAGGTGTAGTCGACATCCGCATCCGGCCGGGCCGAACGGCCGACGATCACCGCCTTGGATACGGACGACAGCCCGCCGCCCATGCCGTTCAACTGCCGCTGATACGGGTCGGGGCTGCCCAGCGCCTGGAGGAAGATGGCGTCGCGCGCCGCCTGTTCCGGGGGCAGGTCGTCCGCCTTGAAGAACACGCCCTTGCTGGTGCCGCCGCGGATGAACGCCGCCGGAATTTTGTATGTCATCCTGGCCGTCTCCTGGGATGCAGAATGCGCGATCATCGCCGTTGCCCGGGCATCTGTACAGAAAGTGCGGCGATGCCTGGGGGGCTTCGTGTAAAGACGGGGCCGGCCGGATGGGCGGCGAGGAGAAGAGGATGCTGCGGGTTGCAGGGCTGACCCTTGTCGCGATGCTGGCCTTCGCGGCGAATTCGGTGCTGGCGCGGCTGGCGCTTGCCGCCGGCGATGCCGATGCGCTCGGTTATACCGGCATCCGGATCGCAGCCGGTGCGATAACGCTCGCCGGGCTGCTTGCCCTGCGCGAGCGGCCCGGCCTGAGTCTCGGCGGCAGCTGGCGGGGCGCGGGCGCCCTGCTGGCCTATGCGGTGGCCTTTTCGGTCGCCTATCTGATGCTCAATGCGGGGGCGGGTGCCCTGATCCTGTTCGCCAGCGTCCAGGTCGGCATGCTGGCCTGGGCGCTGCGGATGGGCGACCGGCCGGGCAGACTGGAATGGCTGGGCCTTGCGGTCGCCTTCGCCGGCCTCGTCTTCCTGATGTCGCCCGGTCTCGCGGCGCCGCATCCTCTGGGGGCGGCGCTGATGGCGGTCGCGGGCCTGTCCTGGGCGGCCTATTCGTTGCTCGGTCGCGGGTCGGGCCGGCCCCTGGCCGATACGGCCGGCAATTTCGTGCGCTGTTTGCCGGCCGCCATGGCCCTTGCCCTCGCCGGTGTCGCGATCCAGCCGCCCAGTCTCGCAGGCGTCGCCTATGCCGTTGCCTCGGGGGCGGTTGCCTCGGGGATCGGCTACGCGATCTGGTATGCCGCGCTGCCCGGTCTGTCGCGCAGCGCCGCCGCCTTCGTGCAACTGACGGTGCCGGCGATTGCGGCCGCGGGCGGCGTGCTCTTCCTGCAGGAACCGATGACTGCTCGGCTGGTTCTGGCGTCGGCGGGAATTCTGGGCGGTGTCGCGCTTGCCCTGTTCGCCGCGGAGCGCCGGCGCATGCGCAGCAGCAAGGATTGACTACCCGGCAACGAGCACCAAGTCGGTGGGGAAGGAGGGTCATGCGATGGCCAGCAGCCTCGACTCCCGACACCCATCCGATCCTCCGGCCGCGCCCGATCCGCCGGACCGGCCGCCCGAGGATGACCCGGACCGGGTGCCGGTGCCGCCACCCGGCGAAGGGCCGGGCGCGCCTATCGACGATCCGCCCGCCGAGCCGCCGCCCCAGGACCCGCCGCGCCGCCGACACGATCCGCCGCCGGCGTATGCGGGTGTATGCGCCGCCTGATCCGGCGTGCAGGCATAGGGCCGGATCCGCTGCGTCTCCGCCGGCAGGAACCGGCCATCCTCGAGCATGATCGGAATGGCCGCATATTTTTCGTCTTCGGGCAGGGCCTTGAGAGGCTTCGCGGCATAGGGCGGCGCGGCCCGATAGAAGGCGACGGGGTCCATCCAGGAACCGTCCGCCGCCGCGCGCAGGTGGCTCGCCCGGCGACCGGGCAATCGGCGCGGGGTGTCCGAAGTGACGCATCCGGGCGATGGAGGAACTGGATTAGACTGCACCCATCGTCCGGGAGATGCAGAGGTTCCTGATGGAAGCGGTGCTGGCGGTGCTCCTTGCTCTTGGCCTTGTCGTGGCAACGGTGGCGATCCACGACGAAGTGCTGCGCGGGACGGCGCAGTTGATCCCCCGCATGCGGATACCCCTGCGCAGCCGTATCCTGGTGGTGATCGCGGGCGTGTTCGTCGCGCATCTGGTTGCGGTGGCGCTGTATGCGATCGTGTTCTACCTGATGCACACCCATTTGGGACTGGGGTCGGTGGCCGGCGCGTTCGAGGGATCGGCGCTCGATTTCTTCTATTTCTCGATCACCAGCTACACGACCCTGGGCGTCGGCGACGTGGCGCCGCACGGCCTGCTGCGGATCATTGCCGGGGTGGAGGCCTTGAACGGATTCGTGCTCATCGGCTGGTCCGCCTCATTCACCTATCTGGCAATGGAGCGGTTCTGGGAAGGACGCCGCCGGGTTTAGCGCGGCTCTTCTCGACCGGACACCCGGCGGGCCGCGTACCGGCTCCGTGTTGATTCGCAATTCCGTGGCTCCATCTTCCTAGAGGCATCGCCGCTCGCGCGGCGGGCGCCGATGGGGTGCAACCGAATATCGGAGAGGGATATGGAAGGCGAAGGCGTGGGGTGGATTGCGGCGATCGTGATCGGCGGGCTTGCCGGATGGCTCGCCGAGCGGGTGATGAAAAGCGATATGGGCGTGTTGATGAACATCCTGCTCGGGATCGTCGGCGCCATTCTTGCGAATTTTCTGTTCGGTCTTGTCGGGGTCAGCTTCGGCGGCTGGCTCGGCTATCTCATCGCCGGCTTCATCGGCGCCTGCATCCTCATCGCCCTCGGGCGTGCCATCCGGCGCTGACGGCGGTGTTCCGGCCTCCTGGACCCGGCAAACTCTAGAAGGCCGGCCGTCGCGCGTTTGCGCTCCGCTCCGGAGTCCCTCTGCCGTTTCTTGCTTGCATGCAATTTAGAATTATTTTAATTTTAATGAACCGACGATCTGAACAGAGGGGGAGACACGATGGACGGACATGAAACGGCAAGCGGCGGCAAATGCCCCGTCATGCATGGGGCCACGAATGCACGGGCGCGGACGACCCGCGATTGGTGGCCCAATCAGCTGAACCTCGGCATCCTGCATCAGCACTCGGCGCTGTCCAACCCGATGGGCGGGGCCTTCGACTATGCCGAGGCGTTCAAGACGCTCGATTACGAGGGGCTGAAGCGCGACCTCTATGCGCTGATGACGGATTCGCAGGACTGGTGGCCCGCCGACTGGGGCCACTATGGCGGCCTGTTCATCCGCATGGCCTGGCACAGCGCCGGCACCTATCGCACCAGCGACGGGCGCGGCGGCGCCGGCACCGGCAACCAGCGCTTCGCGCCGATTAACAGCTGGCCCGACAACGCCAATCTGGACAAGGCGCGGCGCCTGCTGTGGCCGATCAAGAAGAAGTACGGCAACAAGATTTCCTGGGCCGATTTGATGATCCTGGCCGGCAATTGCGCGCTGGAATCGATGGGTTTCAAGACCTTCGGCTTCGGCGGCGGGCGCGCGGACATCTGGGAGCCCGAGGAGGACATCTACTGGGGCCCCGAGGCCGAATGGCTGGGCGACATGCGCTATACCGGCGAGCGCGATCTGGAGCACCGGCTGGCGGCCGTGCAGATGGGCCTGATCTACGTCAATCCCGAGGGGCCGAACGGCCAGCCCAGCGTACTCGCCTCGGCGCGCGACATCCGCGATACCTTCGCGCGCATGGCCATGAACGACGAGGAGACAGTGGCCCTGATCGCCGGCGGCCACACCTTCGGCAAATGCCACGGCGCGGCCGGCGCGGAGAATGTGGGCCCCGAGCCCGAAGCCGCGCCGCTGGAGGCGATGGGCCTCGGCTGGCTGTCGCGTCACGGCAGCGGCAAGGGCGGCGACACCATCACCTCGGGCATCGAGGGCTCATGGACGGCCAATCCCACCAAATGGGACATGGGCTATTTCGACGTGCTGTTCGGCTATGACTGGGATCTGGTGAAGAGCCCGGCCGGCGCCTGGCAGTGGGTGCCGATAAACCCGGCACCCGAGCATCTGGCCCCGGCCGCGCACGACCCGTCGAAGCGCGTGACCACCATGATGACCACCGCCGACATGGCGATGCGGATGGACCCGGCCTATGGCAAGATCTCGCGCCATTTCCACAAGAACCCCGATGCCTTCGCCGACGCCTTCGCCCGGGCCTGGTTCAAGCTGACGCATCGCGACATGGGGCCGAAGGGCCGCTATCTGGGCCCCGAGGTTCCGGCCGAGGACCTGATCTGGCAGGACCCGGTTCCGGCGGCCGATCACGCGCCCATCGACGCAAAGGACATCGCCGCCCTCAAGGCCAGGATTCTGGCCTCGGGCCTGTCCACCGCCGAGCTGGTGTCGACCGCCTGGGCCTCGGCCTCGACCTTCCGCGGGTCGGACCGGCGCGGCGGCGCCAACGGCGCGCGCATCCGTCTCGCCCCGCAAAGGGACTGGGCGGTCAACGAGCCGGCCCGGCTGGCCCGGGTGCTGGCGGCGCTGGAGGAAATCCGGACCGCCTTCAACGCCGCGGCGGGCGGGCGCAAGGTCTCGCTGGCCGACCTGATCGTGCTGGGCGGCGGCGCGGCCATCGAGGCGGCGGCGGAAAAGGCCGGGCACAGCATCGAGGTGCCCTTCGCCCCGGGGCGCACGGACGCGTCGCAGGCGCAGACGGATGTCGACACCTTCGCCGTGCTGGAGCCGCTGGCCGACGGCTTCCGCAACTACCAGCGGGCGGGCCTGGGCGTGCGGCCGGAGGAGATGCTGGTCGACAAGGCGCAGCTGCTGGGCCTGACGGCGCCGGAGATGACGGTCCTGGTCGGCGGCCTGCGCGTGCTGGGCGCCAATTGCGGCCAGTCGCCGCATGGCGTTCTGACCGACCGGCCGGGAACGCTCGCCAGCGATTTCTTCGTCAACCTGCTGGATATGCGGACGGCGTGGCAGCCTTCCGCGGAGTCCGGCGTGTTCGAGGGGCGCGACCGGGCCAGCGGCGCGGCGAAGTGGACGGCGACGGGCGTCGACCTCGTCTTCGGCTCCAACTCCCGGCTGCGGGCCTTGGCGGAAGTCTACGCCCAGGACGATTCGGACACGAAATTCGTCCGGGATTTCGTGGCCGCCTGGACCAAGGTGATGAACGCCGACCGCGTCGATCTCGACTGACCGGTGTATGGGGCCCGGGCGCTGCCGGAAACGGCGGC
>JBFWNZ010000155.1:0-8536 GCA_050250795.1 Alphaproteobacteria bacterium
TCCGGATGCGGTCGCGCGGCAGCAGCTTGCCGCGGGCGAGATGCTTGTCGCGCGCGCTGGGGCCGCCGCCCTCGCGCACCCGCGCGATGCGGTCGTTCAGGTCGCCGACCAGCGCCCGCATGGCCGACGCATTGTCGCGAAAGGCCGGTGAGCGGGTGTCGATGGCGGATTTCAGAACGGGCATCGGCGGCGGTCCGCTGGGGTGATTGGCTTCGTCATAGCGCGTCGCGCTCACGCCTGCCAGCGCTGGCGCCAAGTCTGGAACATCAGTACGGTCCAGAGATCGAAGCGGCGGTCGCGGTGACCGGCCAGATGTTCCTCCCAGGCGGAGCGGACCGGTCGCGGGTCGAGCCAGGGCGCCAGCGCCTGCGGCGCCAGCAGCGGCTCGGCCCAGTCGCGCAGGGGCCCGCGCAGCCAGTCGCCCAGCGGGGGCTCGAATCCCTGCTTCGGGCGGTCGACGATCTCGCGCGGGACATAGCGATAGAGCAGGGCGCGCAGCAGCGCCTTGCCGCGCCCGGCGCGGTACAGCAGCGACAGCGGCAGCGACCAGGCGAACTCCACCACCTCGTGCGACAGCAGCGGGGCGCGCGTCTCCAGGCCGACGGCCATGCTGGCCCGGTCGATCTTCACCAGCAGGTCGTCCGGCAGGTAAAGCATGGCGTCGGCATGCATGAAGCGCTTGAACAGCGGGCCGCCCTCGGGCCAGTTGTTGAACAGGTCGAAATATGCGGCGCTGCCGAGCGGGACCGGCGGCCGTGCCACCGGCCAGCGCGAGATATAGCGTTCGTACAGGGCCTCGGCGGCGGGGGTGGCGAGGTCTGCCAAATGGCGGTGCAGCTTGTCGCCGAGACGCGCCGGCCGGCCGCGCCGGCGCAGGCGGTTCAGATGCTCGAAGGGCAGCAGCCCCGTCCCCATCGCCGCGAAGCCGCGCAGGATCGGGGTGTGCCGCATCCATTGGCGGGACGCGCTCGCATAGCGCGGATAGCCGCCGAACAACTCGTCGCCGCCATCGCCGGACAGGGCGGTCGTGACATGCCGGCGGGTCATCTCGCACAGCAGCAGCGTCGGCAACTGGCTCGCATCGGCGAAGGGCTCGTCATAGACGTCCGGCATCCGCTCGACCAGGGCGAGCGGGGCATCGGGGGATACGGTCATCGCCGTGTGGTCGGTTCCCAGATGCGCGGCGACGGCGGCGGCGTGCTCGCTTTCGTCGAAACGCGGATCGTCGAAGCCGATTGTGTAGGTCTGCACAGGCCGATCCGATTCCGCCTGCATCAATGCTGCGACCAGCGAGGAATCGACACCGCCCGACAGGAAGGCGCCGAGCGGTACGTCGGCGATCATGCGGCGGCGCACCGAACGGGACAGGAGCGTATCCAGCCGGTCGCGCGCTTCGCGGGCGGACCCCTCGAAGGGTTTGGCAAAGCCGCGATCGGCGACCGCCTTGGCGTCCCAGTACGGAACGGGCCGGGGCAGGGTTCCGGTGTCGAAACGCGCCGCCTCGACACGCAGCAGATGGCCCGGCGCCAGCTTGGCGATGCCCGTATAGATCGACAAGGGCGCCGGGACGAAACCGTAGCGCATATAGGCTGCGACGGCGTCGCGATCGGTCCGTCCCTGCCAGTCCGGATGCGCGGTCAGTGCCTTCAACTCGGAGGCGAACAGCAGTGCGCCGCCGACCAGCCCGTAATACAGCGGCTTCTCGCCCATGCGGTCGCGGGCCAGATAGAGCGTGCGCTCGGCGGCATCCCAGAGCGCGAAGGCGAACATGCCGTCGAAATGCGCCAGCGCCTTCTCGACCCCCCAGCGTCCGATGGCGGCCAGCGCCACCTCGGTATCCGAGCCGCCGCGCCAGCCCTCGACGCCATGGGCTTCCAGTTCCATCCGGAGTTCGCGGAAATTGTAGATCTCGCCATTGAAGACGATGACCCAGCGTCCATCCGCAGACGCCATCGGCTGGTGCCCTTCCGGACCCAGGTCCAGGATCGCGAGCCGTTGGAATCCCAGGCCGATCCCGCCCTCGGCGTCGCTCCAGGCGCCGGCATCGTCCGGGCCGCGATGGATCAGCCGCGCCGCCATGCCGGCGGCCAGTCGCGCCAGCTCGTCCGCATCGCGGCGTCGGGTCAGCTCCAGCAGGCCGGCGATGCCGCACATGGGTTCAGCGCGCCCGTGACTTCGCGCGCGACCGCGCCAGCGCAGCGGGTGCCATGCGCAGCCAGCGGCCGAGCGATGGCCGGCCGGACCGCACGGCCTGGGTATAGAGCTCTGGATGGACCAGCGCGGGCGGGACCGCAGGGCTGCGGGCCGCCGCCGCGGCGAGCGGCGGGCTTGCGGCGATGGCGGCGGGATCCGCGAACAGCAGCAGGTTCTGCTTGTACCACCATGTTACCGCGGGGTTCTCCCACACCGCCGGCCGGATGACGTCGATGGGGCGGTAGCCGTGTCGCTGGAACAGCGCCGCCCAGTAGGCCGGCCACTGTTCGTTGACATGGTTGAGGCCGCCCTGGTCCGGAATCGCCGCAGAGAACAGGACCAGCGGCGCGAGATCGCAGAGCGTTGCCACGAAACCCGATGCGCGCTCCGGCGGCAGGTGCTCTGCGACCTCCAGGCTGATCGCCAGGTCGAAGCGGCGGTCCAGGTCGATGGGCGCGTCCAGCCGGACCCGCCGGAACCGCTCGCGCGCGATCCGCAACTGGTCGAGCGCGACCCAGTCGCCGTCGAGGCCCAGCACGTCCTCCACGCCCAGTTCGTGCAGCACGGACAGCCAGCCGCCATTGCCGCAGCCGAGATCGACGGCACTGGCGATGGGGGCCAGTTCAAGGACTATCGGCAGGACGATGCGTGCCGATGGCTGGGCCGTATCGCTCAGCAGATCGTAGAAGCGCCGGTCATATGCCTGCATCGGAGCCCCGCAGAACGCCGGTTGCGGGGCCGGCGCGCATCGGCGCGGCCGCGTCGTAGACGGCAGCGCAACGCTCGACGAACTCTGCCTGGCCGGACAGAAACGGCAGATAAGGACGGACCTGGCGCCAGAACAGCGGATGCAGCGGCCAAGCCGGCCGATGCGGGCGGCGATGCACGTATTTCCAGGCGCGATAGGCGGCGCGACGGCACGCCAACTGCTTCAGCCACCAGCCGGTGTCGGGATGGTCGCGCAGGAACAGCGCGACGGCGCGCGTCACGCGCTGCAACTGCCGCCCCTCATTGGCAGAGAGGCGCCCCGTCTCGGCCTGCGGCAGATAGGCGAGCGTGGCGTCGAGGGCCATGAAGGGCCAGCGCCGGGCCAGCCGCAGGGTCATGCTGTATTCCTGGCTGAACACCACCCGTTCGTCGCATCCGCCGGCCGTGCGAAACGCTTCGGTGCGGACTAGGCATTGCGTCGGGTTGAACAGCGAATTCTGCATCGCCGCCCGCAATGGGTCGGCCAGCCGCGAGACGGCACCGCTGCCCGCGGCCTGGGCAAGGTCGGTGCCGGCCGGATCGAAAACCGCGGCCCGGCCGAAGGCGAGGCACGCGTCGCTGCCGTCGAGAGCGTGCAGCAGCCGCTCCGTCGCGTCGTCGGTGAGCAGGTCGTCGGCGTCCACGAACTTGACATAGGGTTGTGTCGCCAGCGCGACGCCGCGGTTCGTTGCCGCGGCGGAACCGCGGTTGGTCTGCACTTCGATCACCGTGTCGGGCCAGCCGCGCGTCAGGTCGCGCAGCAGGGCCAGCGAGCCGTCGGTGGAGCCGTCGTCGACGAAGACATATTGCCGCCGGAATTCGCCATGCTGGCGCGCGATCTGGCGCAGCACGCCTTCGAGATGCGGTGCCTTGTTGTAGACGGGGACGACGAAGGAAACGCCGCTCACCAGCCACCTGTCGTCAGCCAGCGGTCGAGATGCGGCAGCCGGTCGGCGCCCCAGAAGGCTTGGCCGTCCACGATCAGAAAGGGCGATCCGAACACGCCGTCGGCCACCGATTGCAGGGTGATTTCCTTCACCTTGTCCTTGATCCTGCGATCCTCGACGGCGTCTAGCAGGGCGGCGATGTCGATGTCCAGATCGAGTTCCGTCGCAACGGCTGCGACGGCCCGGGGGGTGGACAGGTCGCGGCCCTGTCCCCAATGCGTCTCAAGCAGGGCCGCCGCCAACCGCTTGGCCCTGGCAGGGTCGAGTTCCTGGAGCCAGTAATAGGCGCGGGTGGCCGGCAGCGAGTTCATCGGATTGATCGGCGGCACGCAGTAGGGCAGGCCGTAGAAGCCGGCGCACCGTTCGACATCGCGCTGGTAATAGGGCCCTTTCAGCGGCGTTTCGGCCTTAGGACGGCTTCCGGTGATCTTGCGGGCGGTCCCCATGAGGATCGGGCGCCAGTCCACGCTGCGGCCATGTCTGGCGGCAACCGTCTCGATGAATTTGGACGCGAAATAACCGTAGGCGCTCGCGAACTCGAAATAGAACGCGATCGGCGATTTGCGGATGGTCTCGGCCGTTACGGTTGCGCCGCGCATCCCGCGCCCTGTCGCCCCGGCCTACCAACTGCCTTCGGACAGCCAGCGCTCGACCTGGTCGAGCCGGTCGGCGCCCCAGAAAGCTTCGCCGTCCACAATGACGAAGGGCGACCCGAAGACACCCTTCTCCAAAGACGCCATGGTGACGTCCTTCACTTTCTCTTTAATGCGCGGCTCCTGCACGGCTGCGCGCAGTGCGCTCTCGTCGATGCCGATGGCGGCGGCGGCGGATGCCACGTCATCCACGCCGCTCATATCGCGACCTTCGCCCCAATGCGCGGCGTAAACCGCCTGCGCCAGAGCCTTGGCCTTGGCCGGGTCGCTCTCCTGCAGCCAGTAGAAGGCCCGTGTGGCGGCCAGCGAATTCATCGGCATGACCGGCGGCATCTTGATGGGCATGCCGTAGAAGCCGCCGCAGCGAAGCACGTCGCGCTGGAAATAGACGCCCTTGATCGGGGCGGCGATGTTCGGCTGGCTGCCGGTCGCCTTGAGCGCGGCGCCCAGCATGATGGGCCGCCAGTCGACGCTGCGGCCATGACGGGCGGCGATGCCGTCGATCAGCTTGCTCGCGAAATAGCCGTAGGGGCTCGCGAACTCGAAATAGAACTCGATGGGTTGCGCAGCGGGCATGGCACCCTCCCTAGGGCTTCGCTGGGATTTCTTGATTTTTATTGTTGGTGCCGTCATAGCCGGAAAGCGCGGCTCTGTCACGGTCCGCCGCGCCCATCAGCGGGCAATAAACGGCCGTTCTGTGATGAGATAGAGGGTGCCGTGCGCCGTCGCGCCGCCCCGGTCGGCCGTGTAGGCGGAGCGGATCACCTGAAACGACGCATCGTCGAAGCGGGCACGCCGGTATTGCGCGACGACCTGGATCGGCGTGTGCGTGACCGGGCCGTAGTCGCATTTGCCGGCCGAGACGACCGCCATTACCTCGGCCTCGGACCGGAGGTCGGCCAGGCTGTCGCGCAGCAGGACCGCCGCGCGCTCATGCAGGCAGAACAGAATTTCGTCCTCCGGTTCGGGACGGCCGGCGACATAGGGCGGCATGCGTTCGGCGCTCGGCACCGGAATCGCTGCCAGCAAGGCGCTCGCACCCAGTATTGCGGGCGCAATCAGGCGTGCTTTACGCGGCATCTTTTGCCCATGCAAGACCCTCCCCAGTCTTCGGCAATGTTCATTAGCAAAATTCTTGCCAGTTTTTCTTTGTATTGCTTTGCCTGTCTTTGGTCTTACGCCGTGTTGGCACTGCGCCGGGAAACGCGCATATAAACGTTTGGCGCCGACAGCCGGCACGGGAGATGAGATGTTCGACCGCATCCTGATCGCCAATCGCGGCGAGATCGCCTGCCGGATCGCGCGGACCTGCCGCCGTCTGGGTATTGCGAGCGCCGCCGTATACTCCGATGCCGATGCCGGCGCGCGCCATGTCGCGGCGGCGGATGAAGCCTGGGCCATCGGCGGTGCGGCGCCGCAGGAAAGTTATCTTGCCGTCGACCGTATCCTTGCAGCGGCGAAAGCCAGCGGTGCCCAGGCGGTCCATCCGGGTTACGGCTTCCTCTCGGAGAATGCGGATTTTGCCGAGGCCTGTGCGGCGGCCGGGCTGGTGTTCATCGGGCCGCCGCCCGCGGCGATCCGCGCCATGGGATCGAAGAGCGCCGCCAAGCGGCTGATGGAAGATGCCGGCGTGCCCCTGGTGCCGGGCTATCATGGCGAGGATCAGGACCCGGACCGGCTGGCGGCCGAGGCGGCCAGGATCGGATATCCCGTGTTGATCAAGGCGTCGGCAGGCGGTGGCGGCAAGGGCATGCGCATGGTCGCCGAGGCCGAGGCCTTTCCCGCCGCGCTGGAGAGCGCCCGGCGCGAGGCGCGCGCGGCGTTCGGCGATCCGCATGTGCTGGTGGAGAAGTACCTGACGCGGGCGCGGCATGTGGAGGTGCAGGTCTTTGCCGACGGCCATGGCAATGTCGTGCATCTGTTCGAGCGCGACTGCTCCATCCAGCGCCGCCATCAGAAGGTGGTCGAGGAGGCGCCGGCGCCGGGCCTGTCCGACTCCGTCCGAACGGCCATGACGGACGCGGCCCTCGCGGCGGCGCGGGCCGTCGGCTATGTCAACGCCGGGACCGTGGAGTTCATTCTCGATGCCGACCGCGAGGACGATCCCGGCGGCTTCTATTTCATGGAGATGAATACGCGGTTGCAGGTCGAGCACCCGGTGACGGAGGCGATTACCGGCATCGATCTGGTCGAATGGCAGATCCGGATCGCCGCCGGGGCGCCGTTGCCGATGCGGCAGCAGGATATTCAGGCGCATGGTCACGCGATCGAGGTCCGGCTCTATGCCGAGGATCCGGCCCGCGATTTCCTGCCCCAGACCGGCCGCCTGCTGCGTTTCGATCTGCCGGAGACGATGGATGTGCGGGTCGATGCCGGAGTCGGCGCCGGCGATGCGGTGACGGCCTTCTACGATCCGATGATCGCCAAGCTCGTCGTCGCAGGGCCGGACCGTGAGGCTGCTGTTCTCCGGCTACGGGCCGCATTGGCGCAGACCCGGCTCGCCGGCCTTCGCACGAACCGCGATTTTCTGCTGGCCACGGCGCGCCATCCCGATTTTCTTGCGGGACCGGTCGATACCGGCTTCATCGAGGCGCGGAAGGCCGCCCTGCTGCCTGCGGATGGGGGAGCGGATGGCGATGACGGCTTTGCGCTGGCCGCGCTGGCCGACCAGTTGCTTCGCGAGCAGGTTGCCGGGATGGCGGGCATCGGCGCCGATCCATGGTCGCCCTGGCGGCGCACCGATGGCTGGCGATTGAACGGGCGCGGCCATGTCGCGATTGCGCTACGCGAAGGAGAGCGAACCGTTGCGCTGCGGTTGCGCAGCCTGGATTCGGACGCCTGGGAGATATCCTTGCCGGATCGTGTCTCGGTCGCATCGGGCGCGCTGGATGAGGCGGGGAGGCTGACCGCCGCGATCGACGGCCGTCGCATGGCGGCGCTGGCCGTGTCCGACGGGTCGGTTCTGCACCTGGCGACAGCGGACTGGACCCGCAGTTTTCACCGCATCGCTGCGTTCGATGCGGATGCGGCGGACACGGCGGCGGGCGGGCGCCTGACCGCGCCGATGCCGGGCAGGGTCATCGCGGTCTCGGTGCAGGCCGGCGATCGGGTGCGCCGGGGTCAGACATTGCTGGTTCTGGAGGCGATGAAGATGGAGCACGGTATCGCGGCGCCGGGCGATGGGCGCGTCGCGCGGCTGCATGCCGCCACCGGAGACCAGGTGGAGGAGGGCGCCTTGCTGGTTGAATTCGAGGCTGCCGGCGAGGGGAGGGCATGAGCATGCTGCCTGCACGGGTGCGGATGTTCGAAGTCGGGCCGCGCGACGGACTGCAGAACGAGCCGAAGGCGGTGCCGCTGCCGGTCAAGGCGGAACTGATCGAGCGACTGGCGAATGCGGGGCTCAAGGCCATCGAGGCAGGAAGTTTCGTCTCGCCGAAATGGGTGCCGCAGATGGCGGATACCGCGGAACTGCTGGCCCTGCTGCCGGCGCGGCCGGGCGTGGTCTATTCGGTGCTGACGCCGAACATGACCGGGCTGCAGCGCGCGATTGCCGCCGGGGCGCGCGAGGTCGCGATCTTCGGGGCCGCGACCGAAAGCTTTTCGCGGCGCAATACCAACTGCTCCATCGAGGAGGGGCTGGCGCGGATGGGCGAGGTGGCGGCCGCTGCGGCACGCGCCGGAATCCCCGTGCGCGGCTATCTGTCCTGCGTCCTCGGTTGTCCTTATGAGGGGGCGGTCGCGGCCGAGATCGTGGCGCGCGAAGCGGAGCGCCTGTTCGCGCTCGGCTGTTACGAATTGTCCCTGGGCGACACCATCGGGGTGGGCACGCCGGCCAAGGCGCAGACGCTGATCGATACCGTGGCGGCGCGCATCCCGCGCGAAAGGCTGGCCGTTCATTTTCACGATACCTATGGTCAGGCGCTGGCCAACATCCTGGCCTGCCTGGAACGGGGGGTCGGGACGATCGATTCGTCGGTCGCGGGGCTGGGCGGCTGC
>JBFWNZ010000156.1:0-8531 GCA_050250795.1 Alphaproteobacteria bacterium
GACCCCGCCCTGGTTGCGATAATGCCCGGCGGCAAGCCGACGATGTTCTTCGCCATCCTGTTGTTCGGCGTGCCCGGCGCGGAGATCATGTTTCCCGACCCCGGATTCCCGATCTACCGCTCGATGATCGAGTACACCTTCGCCAAGCCGGTCCCCATTCCGCTGCATGAGAAGAACGGCTTTTCCTTCAGCGCCGACGAGGTGCTGTCGCGCATCACGCCCCGGACGCGGCTGATCATCCTGAACACCCCGGCGAATCCGACCGGCGGCGTCGTGCCGGAATCGGAGATGACGCGCCTGGTCGCCGGGCTGATGGGCCATCCGAATGTCGCCATCCTGGCCGACGAGATATACAGCCGCATGCTCTACGAGGGCCGGCGGCATGTCAGCCTGCTGCAATATCCCGACCTGCGCGACCGGGTGATCCTGCTCGACGGCTGGTCCAAGACCTATGCCATGACCGGCTGGCGCCTGGGTTTCAGCGTCTGGCCGAAAAGCCTGATCGGCAAGGCCGTGAAGCTGGCCGTGAACTGCCATTCCTGCGTCAACGCCGCGACCCAGTATGCCGGCATCGCCGCGCTGGAGGGGCCCCAGGATGCGGTGGAGGACATGGTCCGCGACTTCGACCGCCGCCGCCGCGTCATCGTGCCGCTGCTGAACGCGCTGCCGGGCTTCCGCTGCGTCGATCCGGGCGGCGCCTTCTATGCCTTCCCGAACATCCAGGGCACCGGCATGAGCGCGAAGGAGCTGCAGAACCGGATGCTGGAGGAGGCCGGCGTGGCCACCGTCGCGGGCACCAGCTTCGGCATCCACGGCGAAGGCTATATCCGCTTCTCCTACGCGAACTCGGTGGACAACATCCGGCGTGCGGTCGACCGCATCCGCGACCTGCTCGGAAATCTGGGATAGCATCGGGGGACTGCCTGCCGGGCGCCCCCTGGCACAGCCCATAAATTATGCATCTGCACAAACATTAGGCATGAAATGTTGCCGGACACAGGGACTGCGCGCGGAGAGTGCCGGAAATAAAGGTTTTTGCGGGGCTTTCCCGCTCTGGCATGCGGCATGCTTTCAGGGCGGCAATTGGTAGCCGGCCCGCTATCGACCCAAAGGCAGCGACGCTCCCTCTGAGTGCAGGCCGATCTAGGAGGACAATGCTAAGGCGATGAAGAAGATCGAAGCGATTATCAAGCCGTTCAAACTGGACGAAGTGAAGGAAGCCCTGCAGGAAGTCGGAATCCAGGGCATCACCGTCACCGAGGCGAAGGGATTCGGCCGGCAGAAGGGCCACACGGAACTGTACCGCGGGGCCGAATATGTGGTCGATTTCCTGCCCAAGGTGAAACTCGAGGTCGTGACCGACGACGTGCTGGCGGAACGCGCCATCGAGGCGATCCAGGCCGCCGCGCGCACCGGACGCATCGGCGACGGCAAGATTTTCGTCTACTCCATCGAAGAAGCCATCCGCATCCGGACCGGAGAAAAGGGCACGGAAGCCATTTGACCGCGGCACCTGCGCCACGGCCTTCCACCGTTACCACCACTCACAGGACATCAGAGGGGACCGTTTCATGTCGTTGAACTGCAAGACTGCGGACGACGTTCTCAAGGCGATCAAGGATAACGACATCAAGTATGTCGATTTCCGCTTCACCGATCCGCGCGGCAAGTGGCACCACACCGCCCAGCACATCAGCACCGTCGATGCCGACGCCTTCCGCGACGGCATCATGTTCGACGGCTCCTCGATCGCCGGCTGGAAGGCCATCAACGAGTCCGACATGATCCTGATGCCGGACGCGACGACGGCGGTCATCGATCCGTTCGCGGCGCAGCCGCAGATGGTCGTGTTCTGCGACATCTACGAGCCGTCGACCGGCCAGCCCTATGACCGCGACCCGCGCTCGACCGCGAAGCGCGCCGAGGCGTATCTGGGCGAGACCGGCATCGGCGACACCGCCTTCTTCGGCCCCGAGGCCGAGTTCTTCGTATTCGACGATGCGCGCTGGAGCGTGTCGATGAACAACACCTTCTTCTCGATCGACTCCGAGGAAGGCCCCTACAATTCCGGCACCGTGTTCGAGGAAGGCAACCCGGGCCACCGCCCGGTCATCAAGGGCGGCTATTTCCCGGTTCCGCCGGTCGACTCCGGCACCGACCTGCGCGCCGAGATGGTCACGACCATGATCGAGATGGGTCTCGACATGGAAAAGCACCATCATGAGGTGGCGCCGTCGCAGCACGAGCTGGGCCTGAAGTACAACACGCTCGTCCGCTCGGCCGACAGCATGCAGATCTACAAGTATGTCGTGCACATGGTCGCCCATTCCTACGGCAAGACGGCGACCTTCATGCCGAAGCCGATCCAGGGCGACAATGGCTCGGGCATGCACACCCACCAGTCGATCTGGAAGGGCGGCAAGAACACCTTCGCCGGCTCGCTCTATGCCGACCTGTCGGAGAACTGCCTGTACTACATCGGCGGCATCATCAAGCATGCGAAGGCCATCAACGCCTTCACCAACCCGCTGACCAACAGCTACAAGCGGCTGATCCCCGGCTTCGAGGCGCCGGTGCTGCTCGCCTATTCGGCGCGCAACCGTTCGGCCTCCTGCCGCATCCCGCACGTCGCGAGCCCGAACGGCAAGCGCGTCGAGGTCCGCTTCCCAGATCCGGGCGCGAACCCCTACCTCGCCTTCGCCTCGATGCTGATGGCCGGCCTCGACGGCATCCAGAACAAGATCCATCCGGGCGACGCCATGGACAAGGATCTGTACGACCTGCCGCCGGAAGAGCTGAAGAACGTTCCGACGGTCTGCGGCTCGCTGCGCGAGGCCCTGCAGGCGCTCGACGCCGACCGCGCCTTCCTGACCAAGGGCGGCGTGTTCTCCGACGCGCAGATCGACGCCTACATGGCGCTGCGCTGGGAAGAGGTGTACGCCTTCGAGCACACCCCGCACCCCATCGAATACGCGATGTACTATTCGGTCTGATCCGAAAGCACGCCGACGCGTTCAAGGCCCCCGCCGGGAAACCGGCGGGGGTTTTTGTTTGCGCCGCCGCCCCGCTCCGCATTCCGCAATCGCCCGCTTTGCCCTATGCTGGGCGGACACGTCTTGCGGGTGTAATCCGGAGCCTGGGATGATCCGTTCGCTGTTGCTCGCCATCGCGCTGCTTGCCGCCGCCGCGCCGGCCTCGCAGGCCGAGATCGCGACCGCCGGGGCGGAACCGCCCATGCAATGCGCCTCCGAGAGCCTGACCGCCCCGACCGCCGCCGGCGCGCCGCTCCGCGTTGCGCGGGCGAAGTCCTGCGAGGCCGGAACCGCCTGCCGCGAGGGCTGCCGGACGCGCTACAGCGTCTGCACCGGCTCGGGCGGCCATTCCGCCGACTCCTGCCGCCAGGTCCGCGACGCCTGCATCCAGAGCTGCAACGCCGCGAACTGCAACTAGGCCCCGCCCTTGCGCGGCCGCGCGCCGCGTCCTAGATCAGGGGCGGCAATCGACACGATGAGCGATTAAGACGACGGGAGAGCGCGGGATGCAGGTGCAGCGGACCATCGAGACGAAGCTTCGCGAGGCGTTCGCGCCCAGCCATCTGGAAGTGCTGAACGAGAGCCACCGCCATGCGGTGCCGCCCGGCTCGGAAAGCCATTTCAAGGTGGTCGTGGTCTCCGAGGCCTTCGCCGGCCAGCCGCGCGTGCGCCGGCAGCAGCAGGTCAACGCCCTGCTCGCCGACGAGCTGCGCAACCGGATTCACGCCCTGTCGATGGAGACGCTGACATCGGCCGAATGGCAGGCCAAGGGCGAGCGCGCGATGCAGAGCCCCGACTGCCTCGGCGGCTCGCGCCACGGCCGGGGCTGACGCCGCCGGCGTTCCCGCCCCCTACCCCGCCAGCCCGCGCGCAAACGCGCGGCCCGAGATCCGGTCCAGCCCCAGCACCAGGTCGCGCACCCGCTCGGCGCGGTCGCGCTGCACCACCAGCATGGCGTTGTCCATGAACTTGGCCTCGATCTCCGCGCCGGTCAGCGCCCGGTCGCCCGCCCCGCGGTTGATCGGCTCGTGGTGGGCCAGTTCGCGCCCGTCGCGCGTCCGCACCACCACCCCGCCGGAATAGTAGGTCGGGAAGTTCGACCGCGGGTCGGCCTCGCATTCCGACCGGTCGGCCAGCGCCAGCGCGGCCGGGTCGGCCAGCGCCGCATCGTCCAGCTCGCCCAGCCCGAACCGCCCATGCGCAAGGCAGGTGCCGACGATGTACTGGGCGCTGAACTTGGCGTCGTAATCGCTGTTCGGCCGCCGCTTCGCCGCCGCCGGCTCGGCGACCACATGCAGCACCTCCTCGGGCATGACGATGCGGATGCTCTCCACATCCTCGGCCTTCAGCCCGTGCCGCTCGCGCAGGATCAGCGCCGAATCCGCCAGGCTGTGCGTGAAATGGCAGGTCGGGAACGGCTTGATCGCACAGGCCTCGGCCTCCCACCGCTGGCCCAGCCCCGACAGCAGGTCGTCCATGTCCAGCGCGGCCGTGTCCTCCGCGCCCAGATGCATGGCATAGATGCCGAAGCGCCCCTCATAGGGCCGGCCGCAGGCGACGAAGCCGCCCTTCGCCATATGCGCCGCCGTGATCCCGGCCACCGACGCCCAGCCGCAATGCAGCCGCTTGTTCCACGCCCCGTCCTCGGCGAATTCCTGGCTGGCCATCGCGGTGCTGACCACCACGCCCTGCGCCATCGCCAGCTGCTCGGGCGTGAGACGCATCAGCTTGCCGGCGATCAGCGCGGCGGCGAAATGCCCGACCACGCCGGTCGCGTGATAGCCGTTGCGGTGAAAGCCGAACCGCGCCGCCTCGCCGATCCGGATCGCCGTCTCCAGCCCCACGATATAGGCGGCCAGCATGTCGCGGCCCGGCGCGTCCAGCGAATCCGCCACCGACAGCGCCGTCGGCAGGGTCGCCGCGGTGGCATGCACCACCGACTTCATATGCGTGTCGTCATAGTCCAGCCCATGCACCAGTGCGGCGTTCATCGTCGCCGCGTCGCGCAGCGGCATGCGGTCGGGCATGCCGATCACCGAACAGTCGCCCGGCCCCGCCATCGACCGGATGCCGTCCAGCATCCGCCGCGCGAACTCATAGCGCGTCGAGGCGATGGCGATGCCGATGGAATCCAGGATCAGCAGCTTGGCCCGCTCGCGCACCCGCTCGGGAATGTCGTCATAGCCCAGATCGTGGGCGAAGGCGGCGTACCGGGCGGCGATCGGCGGGCCGTCGCGGCGGGCCTGCATATGGGCGGATGCGTCGGTCATGGGCTTGTCCTCCGGGGCGCCGTCTGGGCGGCATTGGCGGCGATTATCCGCCAGCCCCCGAAGCCCGGCAAGCCGCTGCCGCAGCCAGTGCCGCGGCGGCTTCGGCGACCGGCTCGTCCCAGGCGCCGCGCCGCCGCTGCCGGAACAGCCGCATCGTCGGATACCAGGGCGAATCCGTGCGGTCGAGCAGCCAGCGGAAATCCGGCACATGCGGCAGCAGCAGCCAGACCGGCCGCCCCATCGCGCCCGCCAGATGCGCGATGGCGGTGTCCACCGTGACCAGGATGTCCAGTTCCGCCAGCACCGCCGCCGTGTCGCGCCAGTCGGCCAGCCCCGGCGACAGGTCGGTGACGCTCCGCGCCCAGCCGGCCCGCGCCCAGTCGAACCGCGCCAGGTCGGCCGCCCGCTCGCCCACCTGCAGGCCGAACAGCGTGCAGCCCGGCACCGCCGCCAGCGGCGCCAGCGGTTCCAGCCCGATGGAGCGGTTGCGCTCGTTGAGGTGCCGCGGATTGCCCGCCCAGACCAGGCCGACGCGCAGCCCCGCTGCTGCGGCCACGGTCCTGGCGGCCACGCCATCGGACGGCGTTCCGCCCGGCCGCAGATAGGGCACATCCGCCGGGATGCGGTCCAGCCCGGGCCCGCAGAACAGCGGCAGGCTCATCATCGGGATGTAGCAGTCGAAGGCGGGCAGCGCCCCGCCGCGCTCGACGGTCTGCGCCACGCCCGGCGCGCCCGCCAGCACGCCCGCCATCCCCGGCGGGCATTCCAGCACCACCCGGGCACCCCGCGCCGCCAGCAGCGGCGCATAGCGCACGAACTGGAAGCAGTCGCCGATCCCCTGCTCGGCCCGCAGCAGGATCGTCCGCCCGTCGAGCGGCCCGCCCTCCCAGGCCGGCGCCGCGAAGGCCGGCCGCGCGCCCGCCTGCTGCGGATCGCGCCAGCGCCACTCGAATTCCCGCCAGCCCTCGGCCATGCGCCCCGTCAGCAGCAATGCGATGGCGAGGTTCAGATGCGCCTCGGCAAAGCCGGGGTCCAGCGCCAGCGCCCGGCGATAGGCAAAGATCGCCGCCTCCTGATCGCCCCGGCGATGCTGCGCGAAGCCCAGATTGTTCCACACCCGCGGCTCGGCCGGCCGCATGGACAGCGACCGGCTCAGCACCGGCACCGCCTGCTCCGGCTCGCCCGCCTCGATCAGCGCCAGCCCCAGGCTCGACCAGGACTCCGCCGCCTGCGGCTCCAGCCGCGCCGCCTCGCGGCAGACCGCCACCGCCTCCGCCGGCCGGCCGCAGCGCCGCAGCGCGCGCGCCAGCTGCCTCTGGATGCGCGCATCCGCCGGGCGCAGGGCAAGCGCCTTGCCGAACGCCTCCACCGCCGGGCCGCAACGCCCCAGATCGGTCATCAGCACGCCCAGATTCGACCAGGCCTCGACCAGGGCCGGATCGGCCGCGAGCGCGCGCTCATAGGCTGCCGCCGCCGCCTCCAGCCGCCCCAGCCGCTGTTCTGCAAGGCCCAGGTTGAACGCCGCCGGCACCAGCTTCGGCGCGATGTCCAGCGCCTGCCGGTACAGCGCGACCGCCGCCTCCGCCCGCCCCGCCGCCAGCTCGGCACTGCCCAGCATGGTCAGGATGGCCGGGTCGTCGGGCCGATAGGCCGCCGCCTTGCGCAGTGCCTGCGCCGCCGCGTCGTGCCGCCCGGCCCGGGTATGCGCCGCAGCCTCGGCCACAAGCCGTCCGAACTCTGCACCTGGCGATGGCGTCCTGCCTGACATTGCGGACTCGATCCGGAAATGCTGATGGCCCCGGCAATCTGTACCGGCAGGAACTGCCGCTCGGCAACCGTCTCACGGCAGCCGGATCCCCGGCCCTGAGAAAACTCCTAGTAAATATTGGTAATACTCTCGGAATGGATTTTGCTTATTCGGATTGTAGAAGTGTAGATGGCCTGGATCGGCTTTAACACATCGATGAAGTTGAATTGAATTGGCGGGTCGATTTAACTTTTCGGCCGTGTGTTATTTGTTCATACCGTGATTGTGATTTTCTTTATTTTTCTCATTGAATATTTATTGGAGTTCGGTAGAATCCTTTTCAGGAGGATCTTGGCCATGCTCGACAAGACGATTGAAGCGAAGGCGGCGATGGAGAGCCTGGTTGCGGGAGAGATCAACCGGCTCATCCGGCATGCCGATGTCTGCGTCTACGCGCTCTACCACCCGCTCGATCTGGACAGCGGCCCGCTCGACTACCGGCACTGGAAGCGCGAGGACACGGCGACCGGCCCCGAGGCCATCCCCGTGAAGTTCGACTATGACGGCATCGGCGTCTGGTACATCTGCAAGCGGACCGGGCCCGAGACCTTCCACATGAAGCACATCGCGGTGGAGGTCAGCAGCGGCCGTTTCGTGCGCACCCAGGTCGATGCGTTCGACGGCTATTGGGACGAGTTCCCCGAACTGGTCGCCGAGGACCGCTGGCTCAAATCCCTGTTCCGGGCCCAGGTCCGGCAGCCGGAGAAACAGACGGCCCCGCTGCGCCGTCGCGGCGCGGCCTGATTTCCGCCGCAGTCCGGGGGCGCGCAGCCAAGCCCGGACTGCGGGCAAGCGTAAGGACGCGGGCGATTTTCGCGCGGCGTGGCGGAATTGCGACACGCCGCCGGTAGATGCGGCTGCAACGCGCTCGCACAAGCGATTGCGGCACGGCGACCCGCGGCGACAGCGAAGCTTACAGCACCGTGATGGCCGGCATACGCATCGCGCTCGATCCCGGCCGCCGCCCCGCCCTCGGCGGCAAGAGCGGCTCCGCGTCCGCGGCGCCGTAGGGGCCGCCGCTCCCCTCCATCAAGGTCATTCCGGGGCCGCGCCCCTCTTCTCTGTCATTCCGGGGCCGCGCAGCGGAACCCGGAATCCAGGGCCAGCGGTGGGGCGCCCCGGCCAGCGGCGCGGTGCCGCTGTTGGACACGTCGTGCCGCTGGCCCTGGATTCCCGCATTCGCGGGAATGACACCAAGGGTGAGCGGGCGACGCGTTTTGGCGGCGCGGCGTTCGCGACGCGCTGTGGAGGCGCCTGTCGGACCCTCATTCCTTGGGTGCCAGCCTCTTCCACCACCGCCCTTGTAATTCCTAATTAGGAACATATGTCTGTATCTCCCCTTGCCCCGGGAGACCCCGATGACCCAGCCCCTTGCCCCGCAGGACGGCACGCCCGCCGCGATGCACAGCGTCCAGAGCAGCC
>JBFWNZ010000157.1:0-8509 GCA_050250795.1 Alphaproteobacteria bacterium
CCGATCGACCGGGACGAACTGGTGAATTGCGCCGGCTGGCAGACGTTCCGCCAGCAAGGCGCCCGACGTGACGGTGCCCGTGGTGACAAGCACATGGCGCCCCTCATCCACCAGAAGACGCACAAGGGCGAGCGAGGATTGTGCCTCGCCCACGCTCGCGGCGTGCAGCCAGACGAGCGAGCCGTCCGGGCGCGCCGCAGACGCGATGCCGCGCCGCTCACCCAGACGGCCGGCATCCTCCTTCCCGGCCTGCAACCGGCGCTGCAGGTACCAGTCGATGAACGGAAGAGCCGCCACCGTCGCCGCCCGGTAGAGCGTCAGCGCCACCATGGTCAGCGCACCCCGGAAACGGTTTCAGGCGTAGGCTGGACAAGCGCACGCCCCATCATACTGTCGCCTCGATTCTGCAACGCGGTGATCTCGTCCTCCAGCCGGCGTCGCAGCCTCTCCATCTCGGCATCGTCGGCGTCGGGCGGTATGTGGATCGGCTCGCCCCAGACAAAAACCCCGCGGGCAAAGGGCAGCGGCACCATGAACCGATCCCAGCTGCCGAGCAGGATCGCGCGCGAGCAGGACATGGTCAGCGGGATGATCGGCACGCGCGCGATCCTCGCCACGGCCAGAAAGCCCGAGCCGGCGCGCATGCGCGGGCCGCGCGGACCGTCGGGCGTCAGGCCGATGACCGTGCCGCGCCGCAGTTCGCGGACCAAGGCGACGACGGCCGCAGCCCCTCCCTTGCCGGTCGACCCCACCACGGAATCGACGCCGAAATGCGACATCGTCATGCCGACCATCCGGCCATCGCGATGGCCCGAGGTCAGTATCTTGACGCGGTGACGATGCCGCCACGCATACGCCATCATCAGCAAACGGCCATGCCAGAAGGCCAGCACAAACGATCCGCCGGCCTCATGCACCCGGTTCGGGCTGTCCTCGTTCAGCACGGACCAGCGTCCCGTCGCATGGACGAAGCGGATATACTGCGCAGCAAGCCAGCACAGGCCGACGCGGACGCGCTCTGTCTTGAGCACCCGCTTGAACAGCCGTTTCACGGAGTTACGCCTGCCGCTTCAGCCCGGCTGCAGCCGGCTCGTGCAGCAATTCGCTGTCCTCGAACTGCATGCGGCAGAGCCGCGCATACAGTCCGCCGCGCGCCAGCAGTTCGGGATGGGTGCCGCGCTCGACGATACGGCCCCGATCGAAGACGTAGATGATGTCGGCGTTGAGCACCGTGGCAAAGCGGTGGGCGATGACCAGCGTGGTCCGGTCTTTCGTCAGACGGTTCAATGCTTCTTGGACCTGACGCTCCGACTCCGAATCCAGTGCCGATGTCGCCTCATCGAGGAGCAGGATCGGTGCATTCTTCAGCATCGCCCGCGCAATCGACAGGCGCTGACGCTGACCGCCCGAGAGGCGCGTTCCGTGTTCGCCGACGATCGTGTCGTAGCCCTCGGGCAGTTCGCTGATGAAGTCGTGCGCCGCCGCAGCCTTGGCGGCCGCGACGATCTCCTCGTCCGACGCCCCCCAGCGGCCATAGGCGATATTGGCCCGCACCGTGTCGTTGAACAGCGAAACTTCCTGACTCACCAGCGCCACGGCCCCGCGCAGCGATTTCAGCGTGACATTGGCGACATCCTGGCCATCGATCTCGATGGCCCCCTGCTGGACCTCGTAAAAGCGCGGGATCAGGTTCAGCATCGTCGACTTGCCGGCCCCCGACGGCCCGACCAGAGCCACGGTCTTGCCGGCCGGCACCGCCATCGAAACGTCATCGAGCGCCACCTTGCCGGTCGGGTAGGCAAAGGTGACGTCGCGCACATCGACCCGCCCTTCGCGCACGACCAGAGGCGCGGCATCCGGCCGATCGACGATGGAGGGACGATAGTCGATCATCTCGAAGGTGCGCTCGGCCGCCGCCAGCCCCTCCTGAAGGCTGGAGTTCAGGTTGGCGAGGCTGCGCAACGGGGCATAGGCCATCAGCATGGCGGCGAAAAAGGCCATGAAGGTCCCGATATTCGTCTGCCCCGCCAGCACCAGCAGCCCGCCCCAAAGCAGCACCGCCGCGACCGCGGTACCGGTCAGCGTCTCCATGATCGGGTAGGAGCGCGAGCGGGTCTTGCCGGCCTTGAAGAAATAGCGGAACACACCCTCGAACATGTCGTCGGCGCGCGCCTTCTCGTATTCCTCCATGCCGTACGCCTTGACCTGGCGCATGCCCTTGAACACGTCGTCGAGGAAGCCGGTCACGCCGCCGACATGGGCCTGGGTATCGCGCGAGACGCGGCGCAGGCGCCGCCCGATGCGGACGATCGGCAGCACCGCGATCGGGAACACCACCAGCGCGACCAGCGACATCTTCCAGTTCATGTAGAACATGACGCCGACCAGGAAGATCACGACCAGGAAGTCGCGCGCGATACCGGTGAAGGTCTTGACGATGGCGTCGCGCAGGAAGTTCACGTCGTTGGTGAAACGCGAGATCAGACGGCCGGTGGAATCGCCCTGGATGTAGGCGAGGTCGGCCTCGACCATGCGGGCGAACATCTGGCTCTGCATGGTGGCGATCACCCGCAGACCGACATTCTGCATCATGACCGCCTGGAGATAGCTCGCGAACCCCTTGACGATCGAGATGCCGAGAAAGGCCAGCGGAATGAGGTAGACGAGCGTGCGATCCCCCTCGTTCAGCACCTTGTTCAGCGCGGGTTCGATCATGCTGGCCTGGACCGCCGCGCAGGACGCGACGATCACCATGCCGAATACGGCGATGGCGATCCGCCGGGTCTGATCCGCCAGATACTCGCGCAACAGCCGCCCGACCAGATGACGGGTGTTCGCGTCAAACCGGAATCCCTTGCGTTTGCTGGCTTTCTCGCTCACTCCGCGGGCCCCTTCGGTTCGGCGGGCGTGATATACCACGCGACACCGGGAGGGGCCAGCGGCAGAAGGTCAGCGAACCGGGACCAGATTGTCGAAAAACTGCCGTGCCGAATGCCGCCAGTCGTGATTGACGGCAAAATCGCGGCAGCGCGCCCCCGGAACCTCCAAAGCGAGGCGGGCGGCACGCCCCAGATCCTCGTCCAGCGCGCCCACGCCGGCACCGCCGATCACATCGAGCGGACCGGTGACCGGATACGCCGCGACCGGCAGGCCGGACGCCAGGGCCTCCAGCAATACGAGCCCGAACGTGTCTGTGCGGCTCGGAAACACGAAGACATCGGCCGCCGCGTAGTGGCGGGCCAGCGCCTCGCCATGTTGCGCACCGGCGAACTTCACCTCCGGATAGCGGCGGCGCAACGTCTCCAGCATCGGACCGGCGCCCACCACATGCTTGGTGCCCGGCAATTCGAGGTCGAGGAAAGCCTGGATATTCTTCTCGACCGCCACGCGCCCGACATACAGCCAGTTGGGACCGTTCCCGTTCGTCTTGGGGGCGGCACAGGGGCGGAACTGGTCTGTATCGACGCCCCGCGACCAGCGGACGATCCGCTTGAAGCCACGGCTTTCAAGATCGGCCTGAAGCGACGGCGTCGCGACCATGGTGGCCGCGGCAGCGCCATGGAAGCGTCGCAGCCAGGCATAGGCGATACCGACGGGCAGGCCGATGCGGGCATGCACATATTCGGGAAAGCGCGTGTGGAACGAGGTGGTGAAACGCAGCCGGCGGCGCAGGCAGTACCGGCGCATGGCAATGCCGAGCGGCCCTTCGGTCGCGATATGGATCGCATCCGGCGCAAAGGCGTCGACCATCCCGGGCAGCCGCCAGCGCGCGTCGACGGCGAGGCGGATTTCCGGATAGGTCGGACAGGGAATGGAGCGGAACCGGTCGGGGCCGAACAATTCCACGGCGTTGCCCATCGCCCGCAACAGGCCGGCGACGGTGTCGAGCGTGCGGACCACGCCATTGACCTGGGGATACCACGCGTCGGAGACGATCAGCAGCCTCATGCGGAGGCGTATTCCAGCAGCGGGAGGGCGCGGGTCTCGGTCCAGTAGACGAGTTCGAGCCTTCCGTCGAAATGCTCCACCAGGGCGCTGCAGCTTTCGACCCAGTCGCCATCGTTGCAGTAGAGGATGCCGTCGATATCGCGGATTTCGGCATGATGGACATGCCCGCACACCACGCCGTCGACATTCTGGCGGCGGCCTTCGGAGGCGATGGCCGCCTCGAACCGGCCGACATACTCGACCGCGTTCTTTACCCGCCGCTTCAGGTAGGCTGAAAGCGACCAGTAGGGATAGCCAAGCCGGCGGCGGACGATGTTGAAGTAGTGGTTGGTCGCAAGCAGCAGGTTGTAGGCCCAGTCGCCCAGCAGCGCGATCCATTTGGCATAGCGCACGATGACGTCGAACTCGTCGCCATGCATGACCAGCAAGCGGCGCCCGTCGGCGGTCTCGTGGATCGCCTCGCGAACCAGATCGACCCCGCCGAACTGCAGGCCGACATAGTCGCGCAGCGCCTCGTCGTGATTGCCGGGAACGTAGATGACGCGCGTTCCCTTCTTCGCCTTCTTCAGGATGTGCCGGACCACATCGTTATGGCTCGGCGCCCAATACCAGGACCGCTTCAGCCGCCACCCATCAACGATGTCGCCGACGAGGTACAGGTATTCGCAGCGTGTGTGCTTCAGAAAGTCGAGAAGGAACTCGGCCTTGCATCCCCTGGTCCCAAGATGAATATCGGAGACCCAGACGGATCGGTATTTGGTAATTCCGCGTATTCCATGCATGGCAACTGCTCATATTCGCCAACGCATGGGATCGATAATCGAAACACATATTCAGAAAAAGTGATTTTATTTATTTGAAAAATAAATTCATTATTCTGAAATATACTGGAAACAATTTCGCCGGCATTCGGTCACAAATTAACGCCTCGCCCATTCCTGGAGTTTCCCGCATGCCGTTGCGCATCCGCCTTCTCGTGATCCGCAACCCGGTCGCCGGCCTGCGACGGGGGCGCTTGTTCGAAAAGGTGATGCGCCGGCTGACGGACACAGGGTGCCGTATCACGCTGCGCGAAACCTGGCAGCGCGGCGATGCCGAACTCTATGCCCGGGCGGCAACACCGCTGGAGTTCGATGCCGTGGTGGCGGCCGGGGGCGACGGGACGATCAACGAGGTCGCGAACGGCCTGGCCGGCCGCAACGTGGCGCTTGCGATCCTGCCGCTGGGCACGGCCAATGTGCTAGCCACCGAAATCGGGCTGCCCGTCCGCGCCAAGGCCATCGCACGCACGATCCTGCGGGGGCAGGACCGTGCCATCCGCGTCGGCCTCGTCAACGGCCGCCGCTTCACGCTGATGGCCGGCGTGGGCTTCGACGCCCATGTCGTGCGCCGGGTTACGCCCTGGCTCAAGCGTCGCCTGGGCCGCAACGCCTATGTGCTGGAATCGCTGCGTGAAATCCTTCGGCATCGCGGCCTGCGCTATCCGATCAGCCTGGACGGTCGCCCGACCGACGCAGCCTCGCTCATCGTCGCAAACGGACGACACTATGCGGGGCCTTATGTCGCCGCACCGAATGCCAGCCTTACCGACGACAGCCTCCACGCCGTGCAGTTCCTGCGCGACGGCCGCTGGAACTGCATCCGCTATGGCCTCGCCCTGCTGCGTAACCGGTTCGGCTCGATGCCGGACATCCGGATAGACCCTGTCCAGACGGTCGAAATCCAGGAGCCGGCGGGCGAACCGGTCCAAGGGGATGGCGACATCATCGCCGTCCTGCCGGCCAGGATTTCCCTGGACCCGGAGCCCTTGCGGCTGATCGTTCCGCGCCGGTCCCCGCTTCAGCGCCGTGAGGATTCGGCGCGACGATAGCCCTGCTGCGCGAGACAGGATTCCATCAGACGGTCCGCATAGCGCTTGGCATCCACCTGGGCCAGATCGCGCTGAACCCCGCCGCCGCCGCCTGCGCCGGCATAGGTCGCATCGATTCCGCTCAGGGTCGCACCGTACTCGCGGGTTGCGCGGTCCTCCGCAAAGCGGCGGCAGCCGGCGACATCGCGCTGGCGATCGTCCTCGCCGACGCCGGCCTTCTCCCACCGCACGGCGGACGAACCGCGCTCCGAACACCCGATACCGAGTAGCAGCGGGACGAGAAGAAACAACAGCTTGTATGGCGGCATGCATGCATCCCTATTGCCAGACGACAGGCGACCCGGCATCCTCGACGCATCGAGTCGCGGATGTCAAACGGGCCTGCCCATCAACGGTTCTGCCGCGGCGGGCAGCAAGGGGATTGGGGGTTTCATGGCTACCAAGAAGGCTGCTCCGGCCAAGACGGACGAGCAACTGATCCGCATCCAGCACGCGGTGGTGATCCAGAAGGGGTCCGACCTGCGCGCGCTCAACGACCTGCTATCGGTCGGATGGAAAGCGGTGTCCTCCTCGTCGATGGGAACCGGCGTGCTGGTGATCCTGGAGAATTTCGGGACCGAGAACACCATCGAAGAGATGCGGACCGCGCTGGGCTATTCCGGCCTCTGACGCCGCGCCGGGCCGTGGATTGCAGCGCATCGGCACGCGGCATCCCGGGATGCCGCCGCAATGGACATTCGGGAAACGGGTTCTCGATGCGTAAAGCCGCCTGCATTCTGGTCGTGCTTGCCGTCGCCGGCTGCACCAGCATGAACCGCGAGAACAAGCTTGCGGCAGGCGCCGTGATCGGCGCCACGCTCGGTGCCGCCATGGGATGGTCGATGTTCTCCGGCACCGGCGACGTCGCTCGCTCGCTCTGGGCGGTCGGCTTCGGCGCGCTGGGCGGATATGCCGGCCACTATATCGCCGACCGTCTGGTCCCCGCCGACGAAACCGAAATGCACAAAGCGGCCTATGAGAGTCTGGAAGTCGCACCGCTTGGCGCATCGACGGCCTGGCGGAACGACCAGACCGGCCATGCGGGCAGTTTCACCACCACCCGCGCCTACACGGCCAAGGACGGCCGAACCTGCCGCGACTTTACCGCCAATGTGACGATCGACGCGGAAACGGCCGCATTGCCGCAGACCGCCTGCCGTCGCCAGGACGGCGCCTGGGTCACGGTCTGACCCCTCCGCCCGGGTTCGCATCCCAGAAAAAAGAGGGGCCGTGCCAATGGCACGGCCCAAGTCTAGGGAGGAAACGCCCAAGAAGTGCAACAAAGCAATCTGCTTTGCGCTGCAACATGAGTTAGGCGACCTCATGCTGCGATGCAATATATGCCAGAACCGCGAACCGGTTTCAATAGCCCAAATCGCTTGAATGCAATTATTTTCCGGAGCCATTCCGGAAACGAATAGTCGCATTGCAATGCAACAGGGGCTTGCCGCCGGACACGGCAATTACGGCGGCCGTTCTGCTACAGGAGTTCAGCGGCCTGTGCAAGCCCGAGGACACGTCCCCCGCATCGCTGCAAATGCCTGTAAATTCCGTCCCATAGGTCGCCGGCAAGGGGTGTTTCCACCAGCAAATGGACACTGTGAGGCGCCGGAATCAAGAACGTTTCGCAACCGAAGAGTATTCTGCGACAGGCTTTGCCATCGCGAAGGGGAGCGCCGTCGGTCGCCGTTCCGAGACAGTTTGCCGCACCCGGTCCAGCCAAGACGAACCACGCCTCCATGTCGCCTTTCAGCAGGCCGGGACAGCCTTCCTCCGGTACCAATGACAGAAGTCGGGGCACGGAATGCCCCAGTTCGGCCGGCTCCGGAAGCACCAGGACCTCGTCGGTCGCCGTCTGCACCCCGATAAGCCCGCCGCCCCGGCTCGGCACTCCCAACTCCGGCGCCGGTGGAAGTCCCATCGCCAGCAGCGCCCCTGCCGCCTCGGGGTCGAGCAGCCCGAGACGCGGCACGGCCGACAGATCGAGAAGGCCGACCTCTACAGGGCCGCCCTCCTCCGAACCGACGGTTTCCGCCACGAGCCCCCCGCCATGCAGGAGGAAGGCCGCACCCAGGGCAGAAAGGCGGTCATGAACGGGGCTCTGCCGCGGCGAAGGTGCCTGTTCTTCCGCCGCGGCGGCAACCGGCCGGGTCGGCCGGGGCGGCGCCCGTCGGAATGCCGTTTCGGATATGGCGGCGACAATCGACGGACCGACCGGTTGTGCGATGAGCAATCGTCCATGCGGCAATGACCGGTCGGCCGCGACAATCGCGATTCCGATCCCGCATCCAAGCGCCGGCGACAATGCCGCGGCCAACACGCGCCCCACCACCTCCCCGTCCTCGGAAAGCACGGCTTGCCCGGCCGAAGGGCATGGCCCCTTGCCGATTGAGAACCCGACCCGGATCAAGGGGCGATCCGGCAGTATCCGGGCGAGATCGCGGCAATCGCCCGGAGAGTCGAGATGTCCCATCTCAAGACGCATCAGGCGTTCGGCCAGACGGCCCACGGGACGAATCCCATATCGCTGTCCGGCTGCGCTCAACCGCCGCCAGAGTTCGCCCGCCAGCCCGGCCGCAACGAACAGTTCGAGTGTCGGCTCACCCACCGCCGAGGTCCGCAGGATCAAGGTTCCGATACCGGCGATGCGTG
>JBFWNZ010000158.1:0-8497 GCA_050250795.1 Alphaproteobacteria bacterium
CTAGACGACGTCCTGTTCCTTCAGAACGACGCGTCGCTTGAGGCTATCGAAGACCTCGCCCAGCTTGCCGGTCAGCGTGTCGAACATGATGCCGCGGTCACGTCTCGAATTCGGTTCGCATGCTTTGCCCGGCGCCCAACGCAGAACGCGCCAGCGCGCGAAACTCGCGGGCTGGCGTGGCCCCTCGGGACCGGACCTCTTCCCCATGTGTCGATGGGTTGGCGGGCTTGTACCCCTCGCAGCCGCGAAAAGTCAAGGCGGCGGCTGGACGCCCGCCTCTGGATGGCCGCCCCTGGACGCGTGGCGGATGCGATGGGATGATCCGCGCCGCCATAGAAGGCCGCTTTGGATAAACGACCCGAGGGAGAACCGGCCCATGCCGCAGCCGATCCGCACCGAGTTCCTGTTCACCATGCCGCTCAAGGTCACGACCATCACGCCGCTGGGCGACACGCCCTATGGCGACCGCCGCATCGCGCGGGTCGCCGGCGGCAGCTTCGAGGGGCCGAAGCTGCGCGGCACGATCATGGACGGCGGCGGCGACTGGCTGCTGCTGCGCCGCGACGGCGTGCTGCAGCTCGATGTGCGGCTGACCATGAAGACCGACGACGACGCACTGATCTACATGACCTATCGCGGCGCCCGCCACGGCCCGGCCGACGTCATCAAGCGCCTGAACGCCGGCGAGGCGGTCGACCCGTCCCAGTATTATTTCCGGATGTCGCCCTTCTTCGAGACCAGTGCCGCGAAATACGCCTGGCTGAACGGCATCGTCGCGGTCGGCACCGGCGACCGCAAGCCCGACGGGCCGGTCTACGACGTCTATCAGGTGCTGTAGGCAGCCGCGTCATGGCCAAGACCGTCCTGATCACCGGCGGCAGCCGCGGCATCGGCCGGGCGACCGCGATCCTGGCCGGACAGCGCGGCTGGCGGGTCGGCGTCAACTTCCTCGCCAACGCCGCGGCGGCGTCCGACACCGTGACCGCGGTGCAGGCGGCGGGCGGCGCGGCCGTGGCGATCCCCGGCGACGTCGCCGTCGAGGCGGATGTGATCGCAATGTTCGACGCGGTCGAGCACGCCTTCGGCCCGCTGGACGGCGCGGTCGTCAATGCCGGCATGGTCGGCCCGCCGACGACGGTGGCGGAGATGCCGACCGACCGTATGCGGCATATCATCGAGGTGAACCTGATCGGCGCTATCCTCTGCGCCCGTGAGGCGGCGCGGCGGGTGCGGCCGGGCGGGTCCATCGTCAACGTCTCGTCGATGGCGTCGCGCCTCGGCAGCCCCAATGAGTATGTCGACTACGCCGCCGCCAAGGGCGGGGTCGACAGCCTGACCATCGGGCTGGCCAAGGAACTGGGCCCGTCGAACATCCGGGTGAACGCGGTGCGGCCGGGCCTGATCGAGACCGAGATCCATGCCGCCGGCGGCCAGCCCGACCGGCTGGAGCGCCTTGCCCCCGGCGCGCCGCTGCGCCGCGCCGGCACGGCCGACGAGGTGGCGGAGGCCATCCTCTGGCTGCTCTCCGACGCCTCGACCTACACCACGGGCAGCTTCATCGACGTCGCCGGCGGGCGCTGAACCGGCGGCGGCGGTGGACTCCGGCCCCTGCGGCGCCATATAACGCGCAACCCAGCCACTTTCGCGCGGAGCGGGCGGACGGCCATGATTCCGTTCACCAAGATGCACGGCAACGGCAACGACTTCGTCGTGCTCGACGCGCGCGCCGCGCCCGTTGCCCTGCGCCCCGATCAGATCGCGCGCATCGCCGACCGGCATCGCGGGGTGGGCTTCGACCAGCTGGTCGTCATCGAGCCGCCGGCGGACGGCCGGGCGGCCGTGCGCTTCCGCTTCTACAATGCCGATGGCAGCGAATCCGGCGCCTGCGGCAACGGCACGCGCTGCGTCGCCGCCGCCTTGATGGAAGATAGCGGGTCCGACCGGCTGGACATCGAGACCGGCGCAGGCCTGCTGCATGCGACGCGCGGCGCGGGCGGCCTCGTCACCGTGGATATGGGGCCGGCGCGGCTGGGCTGGCAGGACATTCCGCTCGCCGGCGAGGCGGACACGCTGCATCTGCCGCTGTCGCTGGGCCCGCTGTCGGATCCGGTCGCGGTCAATGTCGGCAACCCGCATTGCGTCTTCATCGTGCCCGATGCCGAGGCGCTGCCGCTGGCCGAACTGGGCCCGCAAATCGAGCATCACCCGCTGTTCCCCCAGCGCACCAATGTCGAGCTGGCGAGCCTGCGCCCCGACGGCCGCATCCGCCTGCGGGTGTGGGAGCGCGGCGCCGGCATCACGCTGGCCTGCGGCAGCGGCGCCTGCGCCACGCTGGCCGCCCTGCATCGGCGCGAGCTGATCGGGCGCGAAGCCCATCTCGACCTCGATGGCGGGCCGCTGCATGTCGCCTGGCGCGCGGACGGGCATCTGCTGCTGACCGGACCGGTGGCGGTCAGCTTCACCGGCATGCTGGGCGAAGGGCTGCTGGCATGAGCGCCGAGCCCCGCATCATCACCTTCGGCTGCCGCCTCAACGCCTACGAATCCGAGGTGATGCGGCGGAACGCCCAGGCCGCCGGCCTGACCGACGCGATCATCGTCAACACCTGCGCCGTCACCGCCGAGGCCGAGCGCCAGGCGCGGCAGGCGATCCGCCGCGCGCGGCGCGAGAACCCGGCGGCGCAGATCCTCGTCACCGGCTGCGGCGCCCAGGTCGATCCCGCCGGCTACGCCGCGATGCCCGAGGTGGACCGGGTGCTGGGCAACCGCGAGAAGCTGGAGCCCGAAGCCTTCGCCCTGGACGGCGAGCCGGTACGCGTCAACGACATCATGGCGGTGCGCGAGACGGCGGGACATCTGATCGGCGGCTTCGACGGCCGCGCCCGCGCCTTCGTCCAGGTCCAGAACGGCTGCGACCACCGCTGCACCTTCTGCATCATCCCCTATGGCCGGGGGAACAGCCGCTCCGTGCCGATGGGTGCCGTGGTCGCCGAGGTGCGCGCGCTGGTCGCGGCGGGCTATCGCGAGGTCGTGCTGACCGGCGTCGACATCACCAGCTACGGCGCCGACCTGCCCGGCCGGCCCGGCCTGGGCCAGATGGTGCGCCGGCTGCTGGCCCAGGTGCCGGAGCTGCCGCGGCTGCGGCTCTCCTCCGTCGATTGCGTCGAGATCGACGAGGACCTGATCGCGCTGTTCGCCGACGAGCCGCGGCTGATGCCGCATCTGCACCTGTCGCTGCAGGCCGGCGACGACATGATCCTGAAGCGGATGAAGCGGCGCCATGGCCGCGCCGACGCCGTCGCCTTCTGCGACCGGCTGCGCACGGCCCGCCCCGACATCGTCTTCGGCGCCGATCTGATCGCGGGCTTCCCGACCGAGACCGAGGCGATGTTCGAGAACAGCCTCGCCCTGGTCGCCGATTGCGGCCTCACCTGGCTGCATGTCTTCCCCTATTCGGCCCGGCCGGGCACGCCCGCCGCGCGCATGCCCCAGGTTCCGGTGGCCGAGCGCCGCGCGCGGGCCGCGCGGCTGCGGACCGCCGGAGCGGATGCCGCTGCCCGCTTCCTCGCCGGCCGCGTCGGCAGCGAGGCCCAGGTGCTGGTCGAGCGCGACGGAATCGGCCACACCGAACAGCATGCGCCGCTACGCCTCGACGTGCCGGCCGCCGAGGGGATGGTCCTGCGCACCCGCGTGACCGGCGTCGCCGACGGCATGCTGCTCGGCACCGCCATCGACGGCGCGAAAGCGGCGGCATGACCGAAACGCCCGAGAGCCCCGCTCCGGCCCCGGGCTGGTTCGCGCGGCTGCGCGCCGGCCTGTCGCGCACCTCGTCGCGGCTGGTCGACGGCATCGCGGGGGCGTTGACCCGCCGCCGCCTGGACGGCGAGGCGGTGGAGGCGCTGGAGGAGGCGCTGATCGCCGCCGATCTGGGGCCGAAGACGGCGGCCAAGATCACCGCCGCCATCGCCCGCAACCGCTTCGACAAGGAAGTCACCGACACCGAGGTCCGTGGCGCGCTGGCCGCCGAGGTCGCGACGATCCTGGCGCCGGTCGCCAGGCCGCTGGCCCCGGATGCGGCGAACCGGCCGCATATCGTGCTGGTCGTCGGCGTGAACGGGGTCGGCAAGACCACCACCATCGGCAAGCTGGCCAGCCGCTTCCGCGCCGAGGGCAAGCGGGTCGTGCTCGCCGCCGGCGACACCTTCCGCGCCGCGGCGGTCGAGCAGCTGCGCATCTGGGGCGAGCGCGCCGGGGCGACCGTGATCGCACGCGCCCAGGGCGCCGATCCCGCCGGCCTCGCCTTCGACGCCATCGAGGCGGCGCGGAACGAGGATGCCGACATCCTGCTGATCGACACCGCCGGGCGGCTGCACAACCGCCGCGAACTCATGGCCGAGCTGGAAAAGGTGGTGCGGGTGATCGGCCGCCAGGTGCCGGGGGCGCCGCACGACACGGTGCTGGTGCTGGACGCCACCACCGGCCAGAACGCGCTGTCTCAGGTCGAGACCTTCCGCGAGATGGTGTCGGTCTCGGGACTGGTCGTCACCAAGCTGGACGGCAGCGCGCGCGGCGGCGTGCTGGTGGCGCTGGCCGAACGCTTCGGCCTGCCGGTGCATGCGGTGGGCGTGGGCGAGGGCATCGACGACCTGCGCCCCTTCGACGCCACGGTTTTTGCCCGCAGCCTCATGGGTTTGGCCGACTGAACCGAGATCCCGGATCAAATCTCCTGTCACTCGTTGCGGTCGTTTCAGCGAGCCATGGGTACTGACAAGATATATACTTTGTCAGTACTAGCAGACCGAAGGAGATGCCGCATGTCGAAGGAAGCCGTCTTCACGATGAAGCTGGAGCCGGAACTGCGCGCGGAATTCATGGCCGCGGCTGCGGGCGAGGATCGGCCGGCCTCGCAGGTTATGCGCGAATTGATGCGAAGCTACATCGAGCAGCGACGTCAAGCCGGGAACTATGACGATTACCTGCGTCGCAAGGTGGAAGCCGGCCGCGCCTCGATGCGGGCAGGCCATGGCCGCTCGAACGATGAGGTGGAGGCCTCCTTTGCGGCGAGGAGAAAGGCGGACGACAGGTGATCGTCGTCTGGACCCCGGAAGCGGAGCAGGATCGCTCCGACATCTGGGACTACATCGCAGCCGATAATCCAGGCGCTGCCGCACGCATGGACGCGCTTTTCAGCGACGCAGCGGCGCGCCTCGCCACACATCCAATGTTGGGCAGAGCCGGCAGGATTCCCGGCACCCGCGAGGTGCTGCCGCATGAAAGCTATCGACTGGTGTATGAAATCGACGGCCAGACGTTATGGGTGCTGGCCCTGGTGCATACCGCGCGTCAATGGCCGCCGGTCAGAGGGTGATACGCCAGATAAGACCCGGGGATGCGAACCCGTCAGACGAGGATGTTCAGATAATAGCCGCGCGGCACGTCGTCGCGCGGGCCGTCGATATCGGCCGAGAGCAGGCGGACGAGGCGGTCGATTGCCGCCTCGATATCGGTCGGATCGATGAACGGCCGCCGGAACGCCGAGTCCCGCGGCGCACCGCCGACACCCTGGCGGCGGGCGCGTTCGCGCGGCGCGACCGTGCCGACGGAGCCGGTGCGACGTTCGGGAATGCGGGGGTCCATATCGGCCATGGCGGCGATGTTACCCGATTCGGCCCGGCCGAGGCCAGAGGGCGAAACGCAATGCCTTCCGGTCCGCCGCCATGCCCGCTATAACCCGCGGCCATGCCCCAGCCCTCCTCGCATCGCTGGCTCAAGCCGGCATCGGATTACGGCCCGCTCGCGGTGTTCTTCGCCGCCTACTGGCTTGGCGACCTGCTCACCGCCACCGCCGCCCTGATGGCGGCGACGGCCCTGGCGCTGGCCGCCTCGCTGGTCCTGGAACGCCGCGTCCCGCTGCTGCCGCTGATCACCGCGGCGGTGGTCGGCATATTCGGCGGTCTGACCCTGTGGCTGGCCGACGAGACCTTCATCAAGATGAAGCCGACCATCGTACAGCTTCTCTTCGCCGCGATCCTGTTCGGCGGCCTGTTGTTCGGCAAGCCGCTGCTGAAACCGCTTCTGGAATCTGCGTGGAAACTGCGCGAGCGCGGCTGGACCCTGCTGACCTTCCGCTTCGCGGTGTTCTTCCTGGTCATGGCCGGGCTGAACGAGTTGGTCTGGCGGACCCAGTCCACCGATGTCTGGGTGAACTTCAAGGTGTTCGGAATCATCCTCATCACCTTCCTGTTCACGCTGGCCCAGGTGCCGATGATCGGCCGCTACCAGATTCCCGAGGATGGCGGGACGGGGGACGGCCCCGCCTCCTGACGGCCCCACCTCCCGACGGTCAGGCCGGCGGGTTGCCGCGCGGCGCGAACACCGCCTGCCCCTTCGTCTCCTGATAATGGGCGAGCGCCCAATGCACCGAAGGAAAGGCGATCTCGCCCCAGGGGATGTCCTCCCAGCGGTAGAGCTCGGCGGCCTCGGATTCCTCGCCGGCGGCGAAATCCGGCGTCGCCATCCGCGCCCGGTAGATCAGCTGCACCTGGCTGATGCGCGAGATGCTGTAGAGGCCGAGCAGCCCCTCGATCTCGATCTCGGCACAGGCCTCCTCGCGCGCCTCGCGCCGCGCGCCGTCGGCCGTGCTCTCACCCAGCTCCAGATAGCCGGCCGGGATCGTCCAGTAGCCGCGGCGCGGATGGATCGCCCGGCGGCACATCAGGATGCGGCCGTCATGCACGATGACCGCACCGACGACGACCTTCGGGTTCTCATAGTTGATGAAGCCGCAATCCGGGCAGACCAGCCGCGCGCGGCTGTCGCCGTCGGGAATCTCATGCACCCGCGGCCCGAAATCGCGTTCGGTCGCGGGTGTCGAGGATTGCAGTTCGGGGCGCGCAAGGCGGGAACGGGGTGCGTCGGACATGACGCTACTCTGTCCCGCCCGCGCGACGGGGGCAAGGGTCGGGCGTGCTTGGGACCTAGCCCTGCTGCAAGGCGGCGACGCCGGGCAGGACGCGCCCCTCCAGCCATTCCAGGAAGGCCCCGCCGGCCGTCGAGACATAGGTGAAGTCGTCCGCCACCCCGGCTTGGCGCAACGCCGCCACCGTGTCGCCGCCGCCGCCGACCGAGACCAGCTTGCCGGCCTTGGTCAGCGCCGCGGCGGCCCGTGCCACCTGCACCGTCGCCGCGTCGAAGGGCGGCACCTCGAAGGCGCCGAGCGGGCCGTTCCACAGCAGCGTCTTCACCCCTTCCAGCGTCTTCGCCAGTGCCGCCGCGCTCGCCGGACCGATATCCAGGATCATCCTGTCCGCCGGCACCGCGGCGATCGGCACCACAGCGGTCGCCGCGCCCGGCTCCAGCTTCGCCGCGATCACCGCGTCTGCGGGCAGGACGATCTCCGTACCCGTCTCGTCGGCCTTGGCCAGGATATCCCGCGCCGTCGCCGCGAGGTCCTTCTCGCACAGGCTGGCGCCGATATCGGTGCCCAGGGCGTGCAGGAAGGTGTTCGCCATCCCGCCGCCGATGATCACCATATCGACCCGCGACAGCAAATGGCCCAGCACGTCGAGCTTGGTCGAGACCTTGGCGCCGCCGACAATGGCCGCGACCGGACGCTGCGGCGATTCCAGGGCCGCGGTCAGCGCCGAAAGCTCCGCCTGCATGTTGCGGCCCGCAACGGCCGGCAACAGATGCGCGATGCCCTCGACCGACGCATGCGCGCGATGCGAGACCGAGAAGCCGTCATTCACATAGATGTCCGCCAGCTTGGCCAGCGCCTTCGAGAAATCCGCGTCGTTCGCCTCCTCGCCCTTGTGGAAGCGGAGATTCTCCAGGACCAGCACCTGTCCGGGCTGCAATATCCCGGCCGCCGCCTCGGCCTTCGGCCCGATGCAGTCCTCGGCAAAGGCGACCGGCCGCCCCAGCACACCGGCCAGCGCTTCCGCCACCGGCCGCAGCGACATCGTGGCGTCCGGCTTGCCCTTGGGCCGGCCGAAATGCGAGGTGACGATCACGCTCGCCCCCTTGGCCAGCAGGTCGTTCACCGTCGGCGCCAGCCGTTCCAGCCGCGTGGCGTCGCTGACCTTGCCGTCGGCGACGGGGACGTTGAGATCGCCGCGCACCAGCACGCGGCGGCCGGAAACATCGACATCGTCCAGGGTCTTGAAGGCGGCCATTCGGAACGCTCCGTCGGGGTTGGAATGCGGTCGGAACCTGCCACTAGAACAATATGGGTTGTCATGCAATCTCTGCTGACTGTCGCCGCATCGTCATGCGCGGCACGCATTGAAATGCGTGTCACTCGGTATTTCACAGGACCGTCATGCGGCGTCAGAGTGTCTCCGCAATCAGCCATGCAGTGCCGCGACGCGAGCATGGCGCAAGACCCCTCCCGCCCCGAGGGTGGGAGCGGCCGACGGGCCGGATCGCCACGGTTGTCCTGAACGCGGGCCAGGACAGGCGAGGGCGGTCCGGCCCGCCCCTTATCCAGCCCCCTTCTC
>JBFWNZ010000159.1:0-8477 GCA_050250795.1 Alphaproteobacteria bacterium
CTTCATGCGGAATACGTTGGGCCGCTGCCGCTCGATATCCTTGGCGCCCATGTAGACGACGCAGGGGATGTCGAACAGCGCGCAGACCGTGGCGGTGGCCACGCCATGCTGGCCGGCGCCGGTCTCGGCGATGATGCGCGTCTTGCCCATGCGCCGGGCCAGCAGGATCTGGCCGACGGTGTTGTTGATCTTGTGCGCGCCGGTATGGTTCAGCTCGTCGCGCTTGAAATACACCTTGGCGCCGCCGAGCTGCGCGGTCAGCCGCTCGGCGAAGTACAGCGGGCTCGGCCGGCCGATGTAATGCTTGCGGTAATGCTCCATCTCGGCATGGAAGCCGGGATCGGCCTTGGCCGCGTCATAGGCCTGCTCCACCGCCAGGATCAGCGGCATCAGGGTCTCGGCGACGAAACGCCCGCCGAAGATGCCGAAATGTCCCGTCTCGTCCGGGCCGGCGCGAAATGTATTGGTCTGGCTCATGCGCGATCCGCTCATTCTGGGCCACAGCGTCTTACTGGACGCGACGGCGGAAGTCCACCGCCCCGCCCCTTCTGTCCGGAAATGGCCGCTTAGAAATGATAGACGCGGCAGGCGGCGACCCGCTCGCCCGCCCATTCGAACAGCTCCGCCACCCGCATGGGTTCGGCAGGACCGGGTTCGGCATAGCGGTCGTATTCCACGACCGTGGAGCCCTCGCCCGACAGGACGCGGACGATCCGGAAGTCGAGCCGCGTGTAGCGCGCGAAGGCGCGCCGCGCATAGTCCGCGATCTCCGCCTGCCCCGTCAGCGCCGTGCGACCGTCGCCCAGCGCGGCCGCGACCTTGGCGCTCGCATGCGTGCCGTCCGGCAGATAGAGCGCCGCGACCGCAGCCGGATCGAAGCCTTCCCAGGCCGCCTTCCAGCGCGCAATACGCGGATCGATCTCCGTCACAGCGTCAATCCTCGATGGCGCGTACGGCCGCGAGGAAGGCCGCGATCTTGGCCGGGCTCTTGCGGCCGGGCGCGTCCTCGACGCCCGACGAGCAGTCCACCACGCGCGCACCCGACAGCCGCACCGCCTCCGCGACGTTGCCGAGATGCAGTCCCCCTGCCAGCATCCAAGGCAAGGGCCAGCGCCGGCCGCTCAGCAGCGTCCAGTCGAAGGAGACCGCATTGCCGCCCGGCATGGCATTGACCATGGATTTCGGTGCCTTGCCGTCGAACATCAGCCAGTCGGCCGCGTCGAGATAGGCGTTCGCCCGGTCGATATCCGCCGACTCGGCCACCGACAGCGCCTTCATCACCGGAATGCCCGTCCGCTGCTTAAGGGCAACGAGCCGCTCCGGCGTCTCCTTGCCATGCAGTTGCAGCATTTCCAGCGGCCCGGCCGCCAGCACCGCGTCGATCAGCGCGTCGTCGGGATCGACGAACAGCCCCACACGCCGCGCCCGCCCGGCCGCCAGACGCCCCAGCGCCGCGGCGCCGGCCGGGTCCAGCGCCCGAGGGCTCGTCGGATAGAACACGAAGCCGACATGGCTTGCCCCGCCGGCGAGCGCCGCCTCCATCGCCGCCGGGTCGTTGATCCCGCAGATTTTCGCCGTAACCGTCATGCGCTCGCGATTTGGGCCGCCATGGCGCGCGCAGCCGCGGCCGGATCGGGTGCGCCGGTGATCGGTCGCCCGATCACCAGGAAGTCCGCTCCGTCGGCAACCGCCGCCGCGGGGCTCGACACCCGCTTCTGGTCGCCCAGGCTGCCGAGCACGGGCCGGATGCCCGGCACGACCAGGGTGAAATCCGGTCCGCAGGCCCTGCGCACGGCCGCGACCTCGCGCGGCGAGCAGACGACGCCGTGGCAGCCCTGATCCTGGGCCAGCCGGGCCAGCCGCACCACCTGATCCGCCAGCGAACCATGCATGCCGATCGAAGACAGGTCGTTCTCGTCCAGGCTGGTCAGCACGGTGACGGCGATGATCTTCGGCTTGGACGGTGCCGCTGCGGCAGCCTCGACGGCAGCCTTGAGCATCGCCGGTCCGCCCGAGGCATGCACCGTCAGCATCGCGGGCTCCAGCGGGGCAACGGCCTCGACGGCTCCGGCCACCGTGTTCGGAATGTCGTGGAACTTCAGGTCGAGGAACAGCGGCATCCGGCGTCCCACGGACGGCGCGGGGGCAGGGGTCGCAATGGGCGCGCCGCCGCGGCGCTGCCCCGGCCGCCCGGCCGCCGGCGCGGCACGGCGGTCCGGCTGGCCGGATGCGACCTGCCGCACGCCCTGCGGACCGTTGGCGTTGAAGAAGGTCATGCCCAGCTTGATGCCGCCCACCTGGCCCGCCAGCTTGGACACCAGCGTGCGCGCAGCCGCCGTGTCGACGGTATCGATAGCGACGAAGATACGTTTTGCGGCGTCGGACATCGGCCTCCCCTCCGTGGTCGCGGCGGATGATAGAGGCCGGACGAGGCCGGGGCTAGCCCCGTGCAGCAGCGGCGCGTCCGGCTTCCACCGCCGCGAGGCCGAGGTGATAGAGGCTGGTCGCCGGCAGGTGATCGAGGAAGGGCGTGCCGGCTTCGTCCAGATGTTCGTGCCAGGTGCCGGGCGGGGTGGCGAAATGGTCGCGCAACAGCGCCGCGCACTGCGCCTGTAACCGCGCCGGCGCGGCATCGTCGCCTGCCAGCGCCTGCGCCGCATGCGCCTTGATGGCTTCGGTCTGGGGCCAGATGCGGCGCCTGCGCTTCAGCGGCCGGCCGCCGGCATCGACCATGTCGATCGCCTCGCCGCTGGCCGCATCCAGACCATGCGCCAGCGCAAAGCGATACAGAATATCCGCCTCGTGGCGCACCGTCGCATCGCCCGTCAGCCGCGCATGCTCGTGCAGCAGCCAGACCCATTCGAAATGATGGCCGGGCTCCACCTGCCGGCCCGCCTCACCCGCCGCCGGCACCAGATCATCGGTCAGATACTCGCGCAGGCTGCCCTCGACCAGGAAGCGACGGCGGAACAGATCGACCAGTGCGGCCGCCCGCTCGCGATAGCGGGCATCCCCGGTCGTCTCATACAGCGCCAGCGTCGCTTCCAGCAGATGCATATGCGGGTTCTGCCGCCGCGGCCCGCTCTGGAATGCACCGTCCGCGTCCAGCCCCTCGCGATATCCGCCGGCAGGATGAACGAGCGTTGCATCCAGGAAAGCCAGCGTCTCTTCCGCCGCCGGCAGCGCCCGCGGATCGCGGAAAGCCCGATGGTGCCAAGCCATCGCAAAGATGGCGAAAGCCTGATCGTACAGATTGCGCGCGTCGTCCATCGGCGCACCATCGGCCGCGACGCGGTGACGCCAGCCGCCTTCCGGGTGACGGTAATGCGCCAGCAGGAAATCGAGCCCCGCCGTCGCTGCGGCCTCGGCCCCGTCGACCAGACCCAGAAGCGCCATATGGCTGAAAACGTAAATCTGGCGCGCCTGGACCAGCGCCCGTTTGCCCAGTGCCGTCACCGGCTGCAACGAAAGATCGAGCCGCTCGTGGAAACCCCGCCCGGGGTCCACGCCCCGGTCCCGCCAGATCGGCAGCGTGTCGTCGAACAGGCGCCGGCGCAGCACTGCCACAGGATCGGGAACGGCCACGATCAGCGCGGCTCCGTCGCGGAAGGCACCGTAACGGCGGCCGGCACAAGTGCCGTCTTCTCCGCGCGCTCAGACGGCTCCGCCTTGGCACGCAGCTCCGCAAGCTCGCGCTGCTGCATGACGACGGCGCGTTCCGCCTGTCTCGCACGACGGCGCGTGTCGGCCGCGGCGGCCCAGACGACGATGCCGCCGGCCAGAAACCCGACCAGAAAGGCGAGCATGGTCAACAGGAAGGCCGGAACGCCCAGGACGTAAGGCAATGGCCAGAGGGTCAGCTCCACCATTCCCCGATTGGACACGGCAAACAGCACCGCAAGGACGATCAGCGGAACCGCGATGAACCAATGCAGCAGTCTTGCCACGTCTCAGCCGCCTGCGCCCGCCGCGGGGACGGGCCGGCCCCTCAATGTTTGGCCGCGTCGTGGCCGTTGATCATGTCGCGCAGCTGCTTGCCGGTCTTGAAGAAGGGCACCGCCTTGCGGGACACATGCACCGTGTCGCCGGTCCGCGGATTGCGGCCGGTCCGGGCATCGCGAAGCTTTACCGAGAACGCACCGAAACCGCGCAACTCCACGCGGTCGCCGGTCGCGAGCGCGGCCGTAATCTCGTCGAAGATCGTCGAGACGATACGCTCGACGTCACGCTGGAACAGATGCGGATTGAGTTCCGATATCCGCTGGATCAATTGCGACTTGGTCATACCGATGCCCACCCCGTGGCGACGCCCTCACGCTTGGCGGAGGGGGCTCTTGCGGCCCCTCTTCCTCGTCCGGGGCAAAGCGTGCCAGAGGCCCCGCCTCGGCGTCAAGGCGCAACGCCATTGAAATGAAGGGCTTAGCCTTTCGGGTTCGCAACGGCCGCAAGAACGGATTTCGACGCGTACCACTCCCGGCCGAAAACGAAACGGCCCGCCGCATTGCGCGGCGGGCCGTTCGTGGGTTCCGACAAGCGGAAGAGCGATCAGTCGTCGGACTTCTGGCGCTTGCGCTCTTCCTCTTCCTTCGAGCGCAGCGCGGCACCCAGGATGTCGCCCAGCGACGCACCGGACTCGGCGCTGCCGTAGTCCTTCATCGCCTGCTTCTCCTCCTCGACCTCGCGGGCCTTCACCGACAGCGTCACCTTGCGGGTGGCGCGGTCGATGTTGGTCACCTTCGCGTCCACCTTCTCGCCCGGCGCGAAGCGGTCGGGGCGCTGCTCGGAGCGGTCGCGCGACAGGTCGGCCTTGCGGATGAAGCCCGGCATGCCGCCGGCCACCGTCACCTCGATGCCCGCATCCTGGACCGAGACCACGGTGCAGGTCACGACCTCGCCCTTGCGGACGCCGGCCATCGCGGATTCCAGCGGGTCGTCGGCCAGCTGCTTGATGCCCAGGCTGACGCGCTCCTTCTCGGTGTCGACGTCCAGCACCTTGGCCTTGACCATGTCGCCCTTCTTGTAGCGCTTGATCGCCTCCTCGCCGGCCTCGTTCCAGTCGATGTCCGACAGGTGCACCATGCCGTCGATATCCTCATGCAGCCCGATGAACAGGCCGAACTCGGTGATGTTCTTCACCTCGCCCTCGACCTCGGTCCCGGCCGGGAAGCGCTCGACGAACTCCTCCCACGGGTTCTCCATGCACTGCTTGAGGCCCAGGCTGATGCGCCGCTTCTGCGGGTCGACGTCCAGCACCATCACCTCGACCTCCTGGCTGGTCGAGACGATCTTGCCCGGATGCACGTTCTTCTTGGTCCAGCTCATCTCCGACACATGGACCAGGCCCTCGATCCCCGGCTCCAGCTCGACGAAGGCGCCGTAGTCGGTGATGTTGGTCACGCGGCCGCGGAACTTGGTGCCGACCGGATACTTGGCCTCCACACCCTCCCACGGGTCCGCTTCCAGCTGCTTCATGCCCAGGCTGATGCGCTGGGTCTCGGAGTTGAAGCGGATGACCTGCACCTCGACCGTCTGGCCGATCTGCAAGGCCTCGGACGGGTGGTTGATGCGCCGCCACGCGATGTCGGTGACGTGCAGCAGGCCGTCCACGCCGCCCAGGTCAATGAAGGCGCCGTAATCGGTGATGTTCTTCACCACGCCCTTCAGCACCTGGCCTTCCTTGAGGTTGGCGATCAGCTCGCTGCGCTGCTCGGCCCGGCTCTCCTCCAGCACCGCGCGGCGCGACACCACGATATTGCCGCGCGAGCGGTCCATCTTGAGGATCTGGAACGGCTGCGGCGTGCCCATCAGGGGGGTCACGTCGCGCACCGGGCGGATATCCACCTGGCTGCCCGGCAGGAAGGCGACCGCGCCCTGCAGGTCGACGGTGAAGCCGCCCTTGACGCGGCCGAAGATGTGGCCCGTGACCTTCTCGCCCTTCTCGAAGGCGACCTCGAGCTGCGTCCAGGACTCCTCGCGCCGCGCCTTCTCGCGCGACAGCATGGCCTCGCCATGCTTGTCCTCCATGCGCTCCAGATACACCTCGACCTTGTCGCCGGGGCGAATCTCGGAACCGGCGCCGAACTCCTTGAGCGCCACGCGCCCCTCGGACTTCAGCCCGACATCGATGAGGACGTAATCGTTCTCGATGGCGACGACGGTACCGGTGACGACGGTTCCTTCGATCCCGTCGCCGGTACCCAGCGATTCTTCGAGAAGATCGGCAAAACTTTCGGAAACTGCGGCTTGCGCTGACATCTGTATCTCTATCCTTCGTTTGCTTTTCCGGCCGACCGGTTGTCTCCGGCGGTCTGGGAGGTTCTGGGAATGCACGGCCCGGACGCGGCCATGCGGCCGGACCGGCTTCCTGCAAGGCGGTCAGGGGCGTCTGGACTGAACGTAATCGAGCGCGGCGGCAAACGCCTGATCGGCATCGAGGCCGGATGTGTCGAGAACGAACGCATCCTCTGCCGCCATCAGCGGCGCGACGGACCGGTCCCGATCCCGGGCGTCCCGGTCCCTCATCTCCTGCAGGACGCGCGAGTATATACTGGCCTCGCCCCGCGCGAGCAACTCCCTGTGTCGGCGTTCGGCCCGTACCTCGACCCCGGCGTCGACGAACAGCTTCACCTCGGCATCGGGACAGACCACCGTGCCGATATCGCGCCCGTCGAGAACCGCCCCGGCGGCACCGCCGGGCGGCTGCCGCGCAAAATCCTGCTGAAACCGCAGCAATGCGGCCCGAACGCAAGAGATCGCAGCCACCTTGGATGCCGCAACGGCCGCATCGTCGCCTTTGAGGGCCGGATCGTCGAGGTCGGCCGGCGACAGCCCCTTGGCCGCCCGGGCAGCCGCCGCCGGATCGGCAGGGTCTCCGCCCGCACGCAGCACCGCCATGCCGACAGCACGATAAAGACGCCCCGTATCGAGATAGGCAAAACCGAGATGCGCCGCCAGCCGCCGCGCCAGCGTGCCCTTTCCGGCCGCCGCAGGGCCGTCGATGGCGACGATCATGCGGCCGCCCCGTCGGCGGCGCCGATATCCGCACCCAGCCGGTTCATCAGCGGGACGAAATCCGGGAAGCTGGTTGCGATGGACCGTGCGTCGTCGACCGTCACCGGCTTGCGCGCGGCCATGCCCAGAACAAGAAAGCTCATGGCGATCCGATGGTCGTCATGCGTCGCGACCGTCCCGCCGCCCGCCGGGACACCGCCCGTCCCATCGACCGCCAGCCAGTCCTCGCCGGCCTCGACCGTCACACCGCAGGCGGCAAGCCCGGCCGCGATGGCCGCCAGCCGGTCGCTTTCCTTGACGCGCAGCTCCGCCAGCCCCCGCATCACCGTGCGGCCCTTCGCAAAGGCCGCGGCGACAGCCAGGACAGGGTATTCGTCGATCATGCTGGGCGCACGCTCGGCCGGAACCTCCACGCCGCGCAACGGGCCCGACCGCGCATGCAGTTCGGCCACGGGTTCGCCGCCTTCCTCGCGCGCGTCGCCAAGACCGATATCCGCGCCCATCTCGCGCAGCGTATCGATAAGGCCGGCACGGCCGGGATTGAGCCCCACGCCTTGCAGCGTAACCTCGGAACCGGGACAGATCAGGGCGGCGACCAGTGGAAAGGCCGCGGAGCTGATGTCGGCCGGCACGGCAATCGCCGACGGCCGCAGTTCCGGCTGACCGGTCACGGTGATGCGGGTCGCCCCATCCCTGTCGCGGACCTCTTCGACCGACGCCCCGAAATGGCGCAGCATGCGCTCGGTGTGGTCGCGGGTCGGCTCGCGTTCGATCACTGTGGTCGCGCCGGGCGTGTTAAGCCCGGCCAGAAGCACCGCCGACTTCACCTGCGCCGAGGGAACCGGCAAGGCGTAGGTCACGGGCACCGGATCGCGCGCGCCGGTGACGGCGAGCGGCAGCCGCCCGCCCTCACGGGTGACGAAGCGCGCGCCGAATTGCGCCAGCGGCACCGTGACCCGCGCCATCGGCCGCCGCCGCAGCGACCGGTCTCCGGTCAGGAAAGCGGTCAGGTCATGGCTCGCGAGAACACCCAGCAGCAGACGGGCCGCAGTGCCGGAATTGCCCATGTCCAGAATGTCGGCCGGTTCGGCCAGCCCGCCCAATCCCGTGCCGCGGATGCGCCAGGCGCCTTCGCCCTCGCGCTCGATCGACGCACCCAGCGCGCGCATCGCGGCGATCGTGCGCAGCACATCCTCGCCCTCCAGCAGGCCGGTGACGGCGGTCTCGCCGACGGTCAAGGCGCCGAACAGGACGGCGCGATGCGAGATGGACTTGTCGCCGGCCACGCGCGCCATGCCCGCCACCGGGCCGACCGGTACGGAGACAAGGGACGCCGCCGCCGACGGATCGTCGAGGTCGCGGCTGGATGGAACGGTTTCCGGCATGTGCGGCGGTCCTGTAGCACGATTTGGCGACGGCGCGGTAGAGGCGGCGCTCGCGTCGAAGCCTTGTAACTTTGCCTTTGA
>JBFWNZ010000160.1:0-8433 GCA_050250795.1 Alphaproteobacteria bacterium
CCGATGATCGCGATCTTCGAGGTCACGATATGGGTCCCGCCCAGGCCGTCGATCTGCATCACGTCGGGTGTGCCCATCACCCGCTTCAGCAGCGCATCGCGCGCCGCCCCCGGCGGCGGCACGTCATGGTCGAGGAAAAACACGCCCTTGCTGGTGCCGCCGCGCACGATGGAGCACCGGATGCCGATCTGTTCGCTGTCGAGATAGCGCGTCATGCCCGTTTCCTTCCCCGATTATCCTTGTTGCCGGCCGCTCAATACGCGGCAGAGGTCGGCACGTAGACGGTGCCGTCCATGATCTTGCGGGCGGTGCGCATGAAGCCCAGCCGCTCGAATTCCACACCCATCTCGTTGTTCGCCGGCTTCGACACGACGCCGACCGTGGTCACGCCGAGCGGATGGGCGATGCGCAGATCGTCGCGCGCCGCCGCCGCCTCGCCGACGATCCGGTTGACCACCGAGCCCGGAATGCGCGAGGCGGCCGAGGTGCACATGCTGCCCGTGCCCGCGACGCTGTGGTGACAGGTGTTCATGCAGATCATGCGCAGCTTCAAATCCATGCTGCCGGCCGCCATGGTCTCGCCGCGCATATTCGCATAGTCGCCCGGCCCCGCGATGTAGGTGAGGATCGGGAACAGCGCCTGCTCGTCATCGACCTTGCGCCAGTCGCTGACCATGCCGGCAAGCTGGGCCGCCTTGCCGCGAATCTCGCGGCAGCGGTCGAGCAGCGCCTTGTCGTGGCAGATCGCGTCGGGATGCTCGTCGCCGGTCGCGCCGACATCGGACGCCCGGACGAAGACATAGGGATTGGAGAAGTCGCAGATCGTGACCTCGACCTTCCTTCCGTCCTCAAGCGCGATCTCGTCGCGACGGTTGCCGGTGGGCAGCGTGCGGCCGGTGAGACCGCCACCGGTCGCGCTGTAATCCATGAACACGCCCGCGCCCGTGCCCGGGACGCCGGCGATGGCAACGTTCCCCTTCACCTTGGCGCGGCCGTTATGCACCGGCACATGCGCGCGCAGCACCTTCCTGGTGTTGGTGTTGAAGATGCGCACCAGGGTCGTATCGCTGCCCGGGTCGGGCCGCACCAGCCCCGCATCGACCGAGAACGGCCCCACACCGGCGGAGATGTTGCCGCAATTGCCGGCATAGTCGATCACGTCGCGCGCCATCTCCACCTGGGCGAAGGTGTAATCGACATCCGCGTCCTCGCGGTCGGAGCGGCCGACGATCGCGATCTTCGAGGTCACGATATGGGTCCCGCCCAGGCCGTCGATCTGCATCACGTCGGGCGTGCCCATCACCCGCTTCAGCAGCGCATCGCGCGCGGCACCCGGCGGCGGCACGTCATGGTCGAAGAAGAACACGCCCTTGCTGGTGCCACCGCGCACGATGGAGCAGCGGATGCCGATCTGTTCGCTGTCGAGATAGCGCGCCATGGCGGTTCCCTTCCCAAAGACCCGACTGCCCGCGTTGCGGCAGGCATTTGAAGTCAATCTACCGCAATCGTCCGGACCAATCCACGGGCTGACGCGGGCGCGTCAGGTATGCGCTTTCGCCGCCCGCACCAGCGCCACGATCCGCTCCGGCGTCACCGGCACATCGTCGATCCGCACGCCGAAGGACTTGAGCGCGTTCTCGATGGCGCCGGCGATCACCGCCGGGGCCGGGATCGTGCCGCCCTCGCCCGCGCCCTTCACGCCCAGCGGGTTCATCGGCGTAGGCGATTCCATATGAACCTGGGCCACAACCGGCACCTCGGGCGCCGAGGGCAGCAGGTACTCGCCGAAATTCGCCGTCACCGGCTGGGCGTTCTCGTCGTATTTCATCCACTCGAACAGCGCATTGCCGACGCCATGCGCGACGCCGCCCGTCACCTGCCCCTCCACGATCATCGGGTTCAGCACGGTGCCGCAGTCATGGCCGGTGGTGTAGCGCAGGATATGCACCTGCCCGGTCTCGATATCGACCTCCACCTCCGCGACATGACAGCCATTGGCATAGACCGCCTGGGTCGGCGTGAAATGCGCCGTTTCGTCAAGCCCGACCGGCAAGGCGCGCGGCAGGGCGAAGCCCGGCATGCCGTTGGCGATGCGGGCCAGTTCGCGAAAGCTGCGGCCCATTTCCGGCACGCCCTTCACGAAGGCGCGGCCCTCGGCCAGTTCGATATCCTGCTCCGCCGCTTCCAGAACATGGGCGGCGACCTTGCGCAGCTTGTCGGCCACGCCGCGCGCGGCGATCAGGGCCGAGCTGCCGGCATTGGCGGTGATCCGGCTGGCGAAGGTGCCGATGCCGCGCGGCATCGCCTTCGTATCCGCCAGCACGACATCGATCGCATCGAGCGGCAGGCCCAGTTCGTCGGCGACAAGCTGGGCGAACATGGTGCGGTGCCCCTGCCCCTGCGGCGCGGCAGCCGTCTCGACCACCGCCCGGCCGTCGGTGCCGACGCGGACCGTCACGCCCTCGAACGGGCCGAGACCGGTGCCCTCGACATAGCTGGCGGTCGCGATGCCGACATAGCGGCCCTCGGCCAGCGCCGCCGACTGCCGCGCCGGGAACCCGGCATAGTCGGCACGGGCCAGGGTCATCTCCTGGCAGGCCGGATAGTCGCCGCTGTCATAGGTGACGGGGCTGCCGTCGCGGAAGGTCAGGCCCGGCGCATAGGGCATCTGGTCGGGGCGCACGAAGTTGCGGCGGCGCAGCTCGGCCGGGTCGAGCCCGATCCGCTCCGCCGCGCGGTCCATCAGCCGCTCCATCGCGAACACCGCCTGCGGCCGGCCGGCGCCGCGCACCGGCGTGGTCGAGACCTTGTTGGTGTAGACCGCGGTCATGCCCATGCGATAGGCCGGAACGACATAGGGACCGGGTACCGTTGTCGCCGAGATATAGGGCGTGACGATGCCCCAGGGCAGATGCGCACCGCCATCGTGGATGAAGCGCCCGCGCAGGCCGAGGATGCGGCCCTCGGCGTCCAGCGCCAGTTCGGCCTCCCACCACTGGTCGCGCTCCTGGTACATGGCGACGAAATGCTCGCGCCGGTCCTCGACCCATTTGACCGGCCGGCCGCAGAGCCGCGCCGCGGCGGCGGCGGCGATCTGCTCGGGATAGGGCGGCCCCTTCGGGCCGAAACCGCCGCCGACATCGGGCGCCACCACCCGCACCCGCTCGTTGGCGAGGTCCAGCATGCCGGCCACCGCATCGCGCAGGATGTGCGGCATCTGGGTGTTGGCCCACAGCGTCAGCGTATCCGACAGCGCATCCGGCACCGCCAGCACGGCGCGGCATTCCATCGGCTGGGCACCGCCGCGATGCTGGAAGAAGCGCCCCTCCACCACATGCGCCGCAGCGGCGAAGGCCGCCTCGACATCGCCGTAACCGACCTTGATATCCGCGATCACATTGTCGGGTAGGTCCGCATGCGCGCGCGGCGCCCCCGGTGCCAGCGCCGCCCTTCCGTCGGAAGCCGCCGGCAGCGGCTGACAGTCCACCTCGACCAAGGCCGCCGCGTCCTCGGCGACATAGCGGCTGTCGGCCAGCACCATGGCGATGGGGTCGCCGACATAGACCGCCTCGTCCCGGACCAGCACATGCTGCGCCTTGGGATGCTTGATGGCGGCATTCGGCACCGGCAGCGGCAGCGGCTCCTGCCCCGCCGTTCCCGGCAGGTCGGCAAAGCTGTAGACCGCATGCACGCCGGGCAGCGCCCGTGCAGCGGCGGCATCGATGCCCCGGACGCGGGCATGGGCGTAACCGCTGCGCACGAAGGCCAGATGCAGCATGCCCGGAACGGCGATGTCGTCGACGAACCGTCCGCGCCCGGTCAGCAGCGCCGGGTCCTCCAGCCGCTTGACGGCGCTGCCGACGAGGCTGGCCATCAGCGCGACTTCACGGTCGCCAGCGTGAATCCGGCGAGATCGGAGGCGATACGCGGATCGGCGTCGATGCCGTTGTTGAGATAGCGCTTCACCGTGCGGACGTTGATGGCCGGATACTCGGCCATCGAGGCCAGCAGCCCCTCCACCTCCGCCTCCAGATTGCCGCCGAGGATGACGCGGCTGGCAAGCCCGGCCGACACCGCCGTCTGCGCGTCGATCTCGGCCCGGCTGTAGACCATCCCGGCGCGCATCTTGGCGGAGACCTTCGCCAGCGCGAACAGCGCCAGGGTCGGTGCGATATCGTAGCCCATCTCCGACAGTGCAAAGCGCGCATCGTCGGCGACATAGGCGATGTCGCAGGCGCCGACCATCGCACAGCCGAAGCCGATGGCCTTGCCGCGCACGGACGCGATCACCGGCACCGGACAGTCGCGGATGGCCCCGTAGACGTCCAGGATCGTGCGGGCGACGCGGCCGTGCCACTCCATGCCCGTTTTGGGCGGGTTGGCCCGGTCCACCGCGCTGTCGCGGCCGACGCAGAAATCCTGGCCGGCGCCGGTCAGCAGCACGGCGCGCAGCTCGTCATCCTCCGCCAGCGCAGCCAGCTCCGCCTTGAGCCGCTGCGCCATGTCGCGCGAGACGAGATTGCCCTTGTCCGGGCGGTTCAAGGTGACGCGGACGATGTTCCCCGTCCGCGCGATCAGGATGTCCTCAGCCATGTCGTTTCTCCCCGTGCCGCCTCATCCGCCGTCAGGCTCAGGATGGGGGCGTTATGATTCGCTCTTCCCGTCCCCCGTCCGAGCCGGACGACGGACCGGGGGGTGCGCGCTGTCACCTGCCGCCGAAGAGGCCGGCGAGCCAGCGGCGGATCGCGCCCCAGAGGATCGAGAAGCCGCCGGCCGGTGCAGCCGGTGCCGGCGCGGACGGAACCGCCGGTGCCGCGGCTTCGCCGGCGCAGCAGGGCGGCAGCGCCGCCGTCCCGCGTTCGGCCAGGATGCGCTGGCGCAGGCACTCGGCGAAACGCGCGGTCATCTCCTCCGACACGCTTTTTATGATGCCCGCGCTGCGCCCGTACTGGGCGACCGGGCCGGACAGTTGGAGATCGGTGACGATGCGGACCAGCGTGCGGCCCTCGCCCGCATCGGTAAGGCCGAAATCGACCTCGGCATTGGCGCCGCCGCGCCCCTTGGCCTCGCGCCCGGCCGCCGTCATATGCGCCCGATGCCCGGCATCGTCGCGCTCGACATAGCGGGCCTCGCCGGCAAAGGCGAGCGCGACCGGGCCAAGCTTCACCGAGACCTTGCCCTTGTAGGTCAGGGGATCGACGACCTCGGTCAGTTCCGCGCCGGGCACGCAGGGCACCACGCGCTGCACATCGGTCAGGATGGCCCATGCCTCGGACGGGGGCACGGGGACTTCGAAGCTGTTCTCAATCTGCATCGGGCTCGCTGCGTTCGGGTTCCGGGCGGGCGGACGGAACTGTATCAGCCGTCAGGCGGCCCCGGCCAGCGCGCGAAGCTCGGCCAGGAAGGGGGCCGCCACCCGCACGCCCTCGACCGGCGTGCGCTCGCGCGCCAGGAACCGCCGCTCCGAAGGCAGGCGCGTGCCCTCCTCCTCCAGGATCGCGGCGAACAGCGCCTCGGCCCGGCCCATCGCGTGGCTGGTCTCGCCGGGCGCCGCGAAGCAGGCCGGGTCGATGGCGATGAAGAACTGGCCGGCATTGGCGGGGCCGCCATCCGCGGGCTTGTGCATCTCCACCGCCTCCAGGCTCGAAAAGCCGCCGGTCAGGGAGGAGGCAAGCAATTCGACCATCAGCGCGATGGCCGTGCCCTTGTGCCCGCCGAAGGTGAGCTGCGCCCCGGCCAGCGCCGCCGTGGCATCGGTCGTCGGCTTGCCGTCCTTGTCGATGGCCCAGCCCGGCTTGAGCGCCTTGCCCTCGCGGCGATGAATCTCGATCTCGCCGCGCGCGATGGCGGCCGAGGCCTGGTCGAACACCATCGGCGGCTTGCCCGGCCGCGGCCAGGCGAAGGCCATCGGATTGGTGCCGTAGATGCGCCGCCGGCCGCCCCAATGCGCGACGCTGGCGCGCGAGTTGACGAAGGTCATCGCGACCAGCCCCGCATCCGCGATCGGCTCGACATCCCACCACAGCGCGCCGAAATGGTTGCTGTTGACGACGGACATGGCGGCGATGCCGCGGCGGCGCGCCCGCTCGATCAAGAGCGGCCGGCCGGCCGCCACCGCGCGCGGCCAAAAGCCGTTGTCGCCATCGACGCGAATCGCGGTGTCGGTCAGTTCCTGCACCCGCGGGACCGAGCGCGCATTCACCCGGCCGCTGCGCAGCGAGGCGCAATAGCCCGGCAGGCGGTGGATGCCATGCGCCTGGCATTCATCCTGCTCGCAGGCGGTCATGTGCTCGGCAACGGCCTGGGCATTCTCTTCCGACAGGCCGGCAGCGCGCAGCGCGCGCAGGCACAGCGCACGGATTTCGTCGAGGGTCAGACGGACCTCTTCCATGGAGACTCCAGCAATGGATCAGGCGGTCAGGCCGTATTCGCGGATCGGCTCGTTGTCGACGACGCGGCGATAGGAGAAGCGCGTGAGGTCGATGGTCTGGTAGCCGCCGTCGAGCAGAAGTTCCTTCATCGCCCGGCCGATGGAGGGCGCCTTCTGCAACCCGGCGCCGGAGCAGCCGGTGAAGACATAGAAGTTCGACGGCCCCTCATCCCAGCGACCGATGATGATGTTGCCGTCCAGACGGTTCTGCGCGTAATGGCCGGACCAGGACCGCCCGAGCTTGATCGATTCGAATTTCGGCACCCGGTGCGCGAGGCGCGGCCAGATCACATCGTCGAACCAGCCGTGGTCGACATCCCAGTTCCAGCCGCCGGGCTCCGCCTTGTTGGTCACGCCGACGATGAAGCCGGTCCCTTCCGGCCGAACGCTGATGCCGGTCCAGTCGCGGGTTGTCGGCAGCACCTCGACCGCGTCGCGGCACTCGAAGAAGAAGGTCAGGCGGCGCATCGGCTCGACCGGCAGGCGCATGCCGACCATGTCGCAGATTTCCGGGGCCCAGGCGCCCGCCATGTTGGCGAACAGATCGCCCGTCAGCCGTTCGCCCGAGGCCAGCCGCACGGCCGCAATGCGCCGGCCCGACTGCTCGATGCCGACCACCTTGTCCTTGATATAGCGCACGCCCAGGCTCTGCGCCTTCTTGCGGAAGCCCATGAGCGCCGCATAGGGATCGAGCGAACCGTCGCACAACGCCAGCGCGCCGAGATCGACATCCGAGACATTGAGCGAGGGGAAGCGCTGGGCGAGACCGTCGCGCTCCAGCAGGATCACATCCGCGCCCTCGGCCCGCTGCACCTTCCAGTCGGCCTCCATCACCCGCACCGCATCGGCGCCGGCCGCAAGGTTGAGATAGCCGTGGTTGCGCCAGCCGACATAGCCCGGCTGCCCATCCACCGCCATGAGCGCCGGGAAGTTGCCGTAGACCTGATGGCTGTAGAGCGTCATCTGGACGTTCTCGGCGATCCCGTGCAGGGACCGGACACCGCCCGAAGAACGCGGCGTGGACGCGAACTCATAGGTCGGATCCGGCTCGACGACGACCACCCGGTCGGCCGCGCCGGCCATCGCGAGGTGGTAGGCGGCGCTGGAGCCCATGACCCCGCCGCCGATGATGACGATATCTGCCATGACGGGATGCTAATCGAAGCCGAACAGCGCAGATAGACGGATTCGCGCGCGCCAGGCGTTGTATGGCAGCGCCCGTGCTATACATCCTGCTCGGGCCTTCATCGGACGGGACTTCCAGCATGGCCGGGTACAAGACCTTCAGCATCGGATCGGGCGACGGGGCGGATATCCGCCTCGCCCGCGACGGCATTGCCTATCGGCATGCGGAACTGGTCATTGCGCGCAGCGGTGCCCTGCACCTCACCGATTGCGGCAGCGAACAGGGAAGCTGGCGCCGCGAGGGCGACGAATGGATGCCGGTCCGCCAGGACTATGTCGAGGCGGAGACGCGGCTGCGCCTGGGCGGATTCGAGACGACGCCGCAGGCGCTGCTGAGCATGGCCGTCACGCATGGCAAGGGCAGCGGCACAGGCGGGGGCACAGGCGGCGGCCACTCGCCGTCCAGCCTGCCCAGCGGCCGCGTGCGCCGCGTGGGCGAGACCGGCGAGGTGGTCGCGATCCGGGAAGACAGCTGACCATGACCCCGCTCGCGCTCCAGGGCGAGGCGGAGAGCCGCCTCGTCGCCGCCGTGATCGGCCTGTCGGCCGCCGCGGCGCTGCTCGTGCTGTTCCACTTCACGCTCGAAGGCGCCGCGGAACGGCTTTTGATCGACCGCAATTTTCCGACCTATCCGCTGACCATCCAGAACGTGATGTGGCTGGTATTCGGCGTCGGGCTGGCGGAAATCTGGATCCGCTTCCGGACCAGCCGCGCCGAACTGGCGGAGGTCGACCGGCACTACCTGCCCGAGGACCGGGAGACGCTGCTGCGCGGCGCCGATCTGGGCGGCTATTACCGCACGGTCAGCCAGAGCCCGG
>JBFWNZ010000161.1:0-8404 GCA_050250795.1 Alphaproteobacteria bacterium
CAGCGTCTTCCGCGGCGACCTGTTCCAGGATCTGTACATGTCGCTCTACATGTACACCGGCAACTGGTCGGTGGAGACCGGTCCCGACGGCGGCACCGTCATGGTCATCGAGGCGTATTTCCGCAACCAGCTGCCGCCGGGGCGCTACCCCTATCCGTTCTGGCACAGCGAGGCGAAGTGGAACGCCTACCAGAAATCGAACGTGCTGCGGTTTCGCCTGAACGACGAGGGCAAGGTCGTGTTCGCGGCCCGCGACGACACCGGGTCGAATGCCGCGCGGCCGCACTTCACCCCGGTCAAGCACGCGCCGTTCCTAGGCGAGTGGATGTGGCGCGACGACAGCGGCCAGGCCCAGCCGGTCGCGACGCTGTTCTCGGAATACTACAGCCCGGACAACCCGAACCTGGCGACGCTCGACGAGGCCTACCGCAAGATGGCGCTCATCTTCCGAAACGCCAACTGCACCGGCTGCCACCAGCCGGAGGGGCACTGGAAGATGAACAAGCTGACCCTGCTGCAGACGCCGATACATGCCGCCAACAGCATCGACGCCGTGCTGGACGAGGTGCGCACCGGCAAGATGCCGGTCGACGACTACGACGACCCGATGCCGCTCGCCCCGGCGTTGCGGGCGTCGCTGCTGACCGAGGGAGAGGCGTTCCGGGCCGTGCTGAATGAGGCCGATGCCTGGGAAGCGGCGAATAATCGGCCCAAGGCGCGGGTCGGCGCGACCGGAACGGCCAGCCGCTAGCCGCCCGGATCGAGGTCGCGGAAGCGGTCCCAGACCCAGGAGTCGCGGCGACGCAGCAGACGGACGAACTCGGAGTCGAAATCCGGGTGCAGCGCACCCGTCACGAGGTCGCTGCCGAGCAGCGTGTCGATCCAAGCACGGGTGAGCGGAAGTTCGTCGAGCAGCCCGGTGTTCATCCGCGTCTCGGCGAAGGCGAAGCGCTGCAGCGTGGGGGCATAGGCAGCGTCGACCATCGAGAAGCGGCTGCCGGCGAACCAGGGCCCGTCGTCCGCCCGCTCATGCGCAAGCGCCCGTTCCAGCGCCCGCACCTGCGGCAGGGCATCGGTCCGGGCGGCGCCTGAATCGGCGCGGTATTCGGCGAAATAGATGTCGCGCAGCGCCGCATGCAGCTCGTCCACCCCCTCGATCCAGCCGCGGTGCCGGGCGCGGGCGAACGGTTCCTCGGGATGCAGCCGGGGCGCCTCCGCCTCCTCCAGATATTCGGCGATGGCGGCGGACTCGAACAGGAACCTGCCCTCGGCGATCTCCAGCACCGGCACCAGCCCATAGGGCGCGATGGCGCGGAACCAGTCCGGCTTGCGGCGCAGGTCGAGATATTCGACGTCATAGGGCAGCCCCTTGGCGCGCAGCACGATGGCCACGCGCTGCACCCTGGGACAGGTGATCGAGCCGATCAGACGGTTGTGGTGCGGCTTGACTCCCTCGCGGGGTGGGCGGGCGGGCCCACCATAGCCCAGCCCCGCCGCCGCCGCACCCGCGACCGAGCGTCGCTAGCGCGGCTGGACCGGCTCCGGATCGCGGCTGGCGATGAAGTCCGGCCGCGGCTTCGTGCCTGCGAAAGGCTGCATCAGCGCGTTGTCGGTGCTGTTGTAGACGATGAACAGGTTGCTGCGCGGCAGCGGCGTGATGTTGCCGTTGGAGCCGTGCATGGTGTTGCAGTCGAACAGGACGACCGACCCGGCCCGGCCCGTCGGCGCCGCGATGCCGCCCCGCTCCACCAGCCGGGTCAGGCTGTCATGGTCCGGTACGCCGAAACGCTGGGCGCGCAGCGACTGCTTGTAATGATTCTCCGGCGTCTCGCCGAGGCAGGTCACGTAATGCTTGTGCGAGCCGGGAATGACCATCAGCGGGCCGTTATGCGGCGTGTTGTCGGTCATTGCCACGGACATGGACAGCGCGCGCATGCGGGGCATGCCGTCCTCCATGTGCCAGGTCTCGAAGTCGGAGTGCCAGTAGAACTCCTTGCCGTCGAAGCCCGGCTTGTAGTTGATCCGCGACTGGTGGATGTAGACGGGACCGCCGAGAATCTGCATGGCGACCCCGGCCAGACGCGGGTCGGCCGCCAGCGCGCCGAACACCGCGCTGCTGCGATGGATGGCGAAGATCGACCGGACGGCCCGGCCGCCCGGCTCGCGGATCACGCGGTCCTCGTCGCTCTCCGCCGCCTCGCGCCACAAGGCCGCCATCTCGGCGGTCAACGCCTCGACGGTGGTGCCGTCGAGATAGGCGTCGAGGAACAGGTAGCCGTCGCGCTCGAACGCGGCCAGCGCCTCGGGGTCCAGCGGCCCCGCTGCCGGCCGGCCATTCTCGGCCGGGTGGATGACGGGGTCCTGCCGCGGCAGCAGGCTGGGGCGGTCTTCGTAGCGCGACGGATAAAGGTCCGTGACGGCATCCATGATGCGCGCTCCTTCGGATTCCGGTTCGCGCGGCTACTCGGCCGCGTCCTCGATCAGCGGATAGACGCCGTCCGCGTCATGCACTTCCTGCCCGGTGACGGGCGGGTTGAACACGCAGACGGTCCGCAGGTCGCTATGCGCCCGCACGACATGCTTCTCATGGCCGTCGAGCGCATAGAGCGTACCCGGCGCGAGCGGATAGACCCGCCCGTCCGTCTTGTCCTCCAGTTCGCCCTCGCCCGAGATGACGTACACGGCCTCGATATGGTTCGCGTACCACATATGCGTCTCGGTCCCGGCGTTCAGGACCGTGTCATGCATCGAGAAGCCGACGCCGTCGCGGCGCAGCAGAAAGCGGCGGCTGGTCCATGTCTCGGCCTTCACCTCGGCCGGAGTGCCCAGCAGGTCGTCCAGTCGTTTCACGATCATCGCAATATCTCCGTCTCAGGCCGCGTCCTTGTCGCCGCCCTCGGCCGCCGCCAGGGTCGCGCCCACGGCCGCGTCCAGGATATCCAGCCCCCGCGCCAACGCATCCTCGGGGATGGTCAGCGGCGGCATCACCTTCATCACCTCGCTCTCGGCGCCCGAGGTCTCCATCAGCAGGCCGCTGCGGAACGCCTCGGCGCAGATCGCGTCGGCCAGTTCGGGCACCCCCACGGCGATGCCCTGCATCAGTCCCCGCCCGCGCACCTGCCCCTGCAATTCGGGATACCGCCGGACGATGGCGTCCAGCCGTTTCGCCACCAGCGCCGCCCGCGCCTCGACGCCCCGCGTCAGCGCTTTGTCGCGCCAATGCTCCAGCGCCTCGGCGGCGGTGACGAAAGCCAGGTTGTTGCCGCGGAATGTGCCGTTGTGCTGGCCGGGGCCGAAGCAGTCGTGCTCCGGCCGCACCAAGGTCAGCGCCAGCGGCAGCCCGGCACCGCTCAGCGATTTCGACAGGCAGATCAGGTCCGGCTCGATCCCCGCCGGCTCGAAGCTGAAGAAGGGGCCGGTGCGGCCGCAGCCCGCCTGGATGTCGTCGACGATCAGCAGGATGCCGCGGTCCTTGCAGATCTGCGCCAGCCGCTTCAGCCAGGCGAAGCTGGCGACGTTCAGGCCGCCCTCGCCCTGTACCGTCTCGACGATCACGCCGGCCGGCATGTCCACGCCGCTGCCCGAATCCTCCAGCACCCGCTCGAAATAATCGAGCGTATCCATCTCGTTGCCCAGATAGCCGCAGAAGGGCATGCGTACCACATCGTGCAGCGGCACGCCCGCCCCTTCCCGCTTCATCGAATTGCCGGTCAGTGCAAGCGCACCCAGGGTCATGCCGTGAAAGGCATTGGTGAAGCTGACGATCGGCTGCCGTTCGGTGACAAGCCGGGCGATCTTGATCGCCGCCTCGACCGCGTTGGTCCCGGTCGGTCCGGGGAACAGCATGCGATGCGGCATGCGGCGCGGCGTCAGGATCGTCTCCTGGAAGCGCTCGATGAAGGTCTCCTTGGCGCCGGTCGCCATGTCCAGGCTGTGCACCACGCCCTCGGCCTCCAGATACTCGATCATCTTGCGGCGCATCTCGGGCGGGTTGTGGCCGTAGTTCAGGGCCCCCGCCCCGGCGAAGAAATCGATATAGGCGCGCCCTTCGCGGTCCCACATCTGGTGGCCCCGCGCCCGCACGAAGACTGTCGGGAAGCTGCGGATATACGAGCGCACGTTGGATTCATGGGTCTCGAACGTGTCCATCGTCGCTTACTCCTGTGTTGCTGTGCGGCCGCGTCAGGCCGGCTTGAGCGGGCCGATGCGGTAGTGCCGCTCGGCCTCGTGCTTTGGATCGGTGTCGGGGAAATCGGCGGCGGCGAAGCCGTCGCCGACCGCGCAGGCAAGGCCCCGGCGGCGCGCGAAGCTGCGGAACAGCGCATCCGATGCCGCATTGGACGGCGTGACCGTGGCCTCCAGCCACCGCACGCCGCGTCGCCCGGCCGCCTCATCCGCGAGAGCCGCCAGCATCCGCCCGGCCAGGCCCTGGCCGCGTGCGGCCGGCGCAACCCCGACCTGCCAGACGAACAGCGTGTCGGGCCGCGGCGGCGGGCGATAAGCCGCGACGAACCCCACGGCCTCGCCCCCGCGCTCGGCGATCAGGCTGGTGTCCGCGAAATCCGTGGCCACCAGCAGATAGGCATAGGGCGAATTGAGGTCGAGCGTGCCCCCATCGCGGACCAGCTTCCAGATCGCGGCACCATCGGCCCGGAGCGGGCGGCGCAGCAAAACCCCGTCGCGTTGGGCCCATCCCTGCGGATGGGCCAGACGTTGTCGGTCCTCGGCGATTGTCCCCGGCATTCCGGCCCGCTCATCCTCCCCGACCAATATCCTGCATTCGCAGGCAAATATCTTTTTGCCCCGCAAATAATTATCGCGCGGCATGCGGCAAATTCGCCAAGCATCATTGGTCAGACAGGAAATTATGGACGGCCGGCAGCCATGTCAAGCCGCGCATGTTAAAAACATAAATTGTTCATATTTTTACTTATATTTTCGAATATACGATCCATATTAATTTTCCCCATCCGGATATCGAGATATATACGAATGAAAAATACTTATATTCATTTATATGGCGGAAATACTGCGCCGTGAAGTTCTTGGCTGGACAAGGCGCAACAGTGCGGAGCCTCCATCGCCCCTTGAGCGGCAAGCGCACCAAATGTCCGGCCCGCGAATACTCGCGGATTTCGCAACATCGCTGTGGATACTTAACCCACGAAATATTCCCTCAATCTTCGCAGTAACCCCAAAATATATTGCCGACCCCTAGATTTTGTGGCTAGACTGATCGGACCTGCTGGATTTGGGGTTGTTGGGGCCCTCCGGCTGGATCGACGGCGAGGACGCGGGGGCATTCCGAGACCGTCTCTTCAAGGGTGCATGCCGTCGCACCGGCTGCATGCGCCGCAAGGTGCAACCAACGGGGAGAGGCTTGAATGCGGATCGAGCGGCGATTCACCGAGGAATCCGGCACGCCCTTTGGCGGCATCGCGTTCCGACGCACGGATAGCGAGATCCGCAACCCGGACGGTTCGGTGGTGTTCTCCCTCCGCGACTTCGAGGTGCCGGACGGGTGGAGCCAGGTCGCCTCGGATGTGCTCGCCCAGAAATATTTCCGCAAGGCCGGGATCGCTGCACGCCTGAAGGCTCTTCCCGAAGAGGATGTGCCGGAATGGCTGTGGCGCCGCGTGCCCGACGAGGCCGCCCTGACTGCTTTGCCGGACTCCGAACGCTATGGCCCGGAAACCAGCGCCAAACAGGTCTTTCACCGGCTCGCCGGCACCTGGACCTATTGGGGCTGGAAGGGCGGCTATTTCGATTCCGATGCCGATGCCCGCGCCTATTACGACGAAATGTGCCACATGCTGGCGACGCAGATGGGTGCGCCCAACTCGCCGCAATGGTTCAACACCGGCCTGCACTGGGCCTATGGCATCGACGGCCCCAGCCAGGGCCACCACTATGTCGATTACCGCACCGGCAAGCTGACCCGCGCCAAGTCCGCCTACGAACACCCCCAGCCGCATGCCTGCTTCATCCAGTCGGTCGATGACGACCTCGCCAACGAGGGCGGCATCATGGACCTCTGGGTCCGCGAGGCACGGCTGTTCAAGTACGGCTCCGGCACCGGCACCAATTTCTCGCGCATCCGCGGCGAGAACGAACGCCTGTCCGGCGGCGGACGGTCGTCGGGCCTGATGTCCTTCCTCAAGATCGGCGACCGCGCCGCGGGCGCGATCAAGTCCGGCGGCACCACCCGTCGTGCAGCCAAGATGGTGGTGGTCGACATCGACCATCCGGACATCGAGGAATACATCGACTGGAAGGTGGTCGAGGAACAGAAGGTCGCCGCGCTCGTTGCCGGCTCGAAGGCGAACAGCCGGCACATGAATGCCGTCCTCGCGGCCTGCCATCTGGCGGAGACGGACGAGGACGCCGCCCGCTTCGATCCGAAGCGCAATCCCAGCCTTGCCCGGGCGATGCGCGAGGCCCGCAAGGCCGGCGTGCCCGAGAATTACATCCGGCGCGCGATCCAGCTTGCCGAGCAGGGCAAGACCAAGATCGACATCCAGGTCTTCGACACCGACTGGGATTCCGAGGCCTACCGCACGGTCGCCGGCCAGAACTCGAACAACTCGGTCCGGCTGACCAACGAGTTCATCCACGCCGTCGAGGCCGATCTCGACTGGCAGCTTACCCGCCGCACCGACGGCGCCGTCGCCCGCACGCTCAAGGCGCGCACGCTGTGGAACAAGATCGCCTACGCCGCCTGGGCCTGTGCCGATCCCGGCCTGCAGTTCGACACCACCATCAATGAGTGGCACACCTGCCCCGCCAGCGGCCGGATCAATGCCTCGAACCCGTGTTCCGAGTACATGTTCCTCGACGACACGGCCTGCAATCTGGCCTCGCTGAACCTGCTGGTGTTCCGCGGCGCGGACGGCCGGTTCGACACGGACGGGTTCATCCATGCGGTGCGGCTGTGGACGGTGACGCTGGAAATCTCCGTGCTGATGGCACAGTTCCCGTCCAAGGAGATCGCCCGCCTCAGCTACGATTACCGCACGCTGGGTCTCGGATACGCCAATCTCGGCGGGCTGCTGATGGCGTCGGGCCTGTCCTATGACAGCGACGAGGGCCGGGAGCTTTGCGGCGCGATCACGGCGCTGATGACCGGCACCGCCTATGCGACCTCGGCCGAGATGGCGTCGTTGCTGGGCACCTTCCCGGGCCATGCAAAGAATGCCGAAGCGATGCTGCGGGTGATCCGCAACCATCGCCGCGCCGCGCATGGCGCGACCGCGGGCTATGAAGGCCTCTCGGTGGCGCCGGTTCCCCTCGACCATGCCCGATGCCCCGATCCCGTGCTGGCCGAAGCGGCCGCCGCGTCCTGGGACCGCGCGCTCGCGCTGGGCGAGGCACACGGCTATCGCAACGCACAGACCACGGTGATCGCCCCCACCGGCACCATCGGGCTGGTGATGGATTGCGACACCACCGGCATCGAACCGGATTTCGCGCTGGTGAAGTTCAAGAAGCTGGCCGGCGGCGGGTACTTCAAGATCATCAACCGGATGGTTCCTGCCGCGTTGCGGCAGCTGGGCTACGCGCAGGCGGACATCGAACGCATCGTCGCCTATGCGGTCGGCCACGGAACCCTGAAGGATGCGCCGGGCATCAACCACCGCACGCTGGCGGCCAAAGGCTTCACGCCGGAGGTCATCGCCGCGGTCGAGGCCAATCTCGCCAGCGCCTTCGACATCAAGTTCGTCTTCAACAAATGGACGCTGGGCGAGGCTTTCTGCACCCAGGTTCTCGGCCTGAACGCGGCGCGGCTCGACGATATGGGCTTCGACCTGCTGGCCGAGATCGGTTTCGCGCGGACCGAGATCGAGGCCGCCAACATCCATTGCTGCGGCGCCATGACGCTTGAGGGCGCGCCGCATCTGAAGTCCGAGCATCTGCCGGTGTTCGACTGCGCCAACCGATGCGGCCGCCTCGGCACGCGGCTGCTGTCGGCGGATGCCCATATCCGGATGATGGCCGCCGCGCAGCCCTTCATCTCGGGCGCCATTTCCAAGACGATCAACATGCCGAACTTGGCCGGGGTCGACGACTGCAAGGACGCCTACATGCTGTCCTGGCGGCTGGGGCTGAAGGCGAACGCGCTCTATCGGGACGGATCGAAGCTCAGCCAGCCGCTGTCCTCCGCCCTCGACGACGATCTGCCGGACGAGGCCGAGACGCTGGAGGAGATCGCCGCGAAGCCGGCGGCGGCGGCGGCCGGCGCCATGGCCGAGCGGATCGTCGAACGGATCGTCGAGCGCCGTATCGTGGTCGAGCGTCCGGCCGCGCGGCACAAGCTGCCCGACCGGCGCAAGGGCTACACGCAAAAGGCCATCGTCGGCGGCCACAAGGTCTATCTGCGGACCGGCGAATACGGCGACGGCAGCAT
>JBFWNZ010000162.1:0-8376 GCA_050250795.1 Alphaproteobacteria bacterium
TGCAAAGCTCGCGATAGAACGCCTCGGTAAACGCCTTCAGGTCGACATTGACCGCGTCCATCCAGCCATAGAACTCGCGCCGCGCCTCCGGTCCGATATAGACGGCCGTCACGGCGACGTTCTTGATGCCGCGCTCGCGGCAGGCGGCGGCCACATCCACCGCATATTCGAGGAAGATGACCGGGTCGTTATAGGTATAGGCGACCGAGCGGCAGCCGCTGCGCTGGGCCGCCAGCGCGATGATCTCCGGCGTGGCCTCATCCTGCAGCTTGTCCATCTGCCGTGCCTTGGAGATGTCCCAGTTCTGGCAGAATTTGCAGGTGAGGTTGCATCCCGCCGTGCCGAAGGACAGCACCGGCGTGCCCGGCAGGAAGTGGTTCAGCGGCTTCTTCTCGATGGGGTCGATGCAATATCCGCTGGCGCGGCCATAGGTGGTGAGCACCATCCCGTCGCCCGCCCGACCGCGCACGAAGCACAGGCCGCGCTGGCCCTCCTTCAGGCGGCATTCGCGCGGGCACAGGTCGCACTGGATGCGCCCGTCCTCCATAGCATGCCAGTAGCGGCCGGGCACGCCCTCGATCAGATCGCCCGTCGCCATCTCACCCCGATGCGGCCGCTTCGGCGGCGGCAAGCTGGATGCTGTGGCGCACGATCTCGAACTCGGTGCGCGGGCAGCTCTTGTCCTCGTAGACATAGCGGCGCGCCTGCGCCTCGCTCTGGAACAATCCCACCGCAGGCCCCTCGAAGGCGCCGTCGGCACGCTTGTAATACAGCGCATAGAGAATCATCGTATCCTCCATCGGCGATGCCATATTCTACTTGGCATGACGCGGTCGCGAAACCAGGGCTTCGATGCCGGTGCCGCCGCGGATGAAAGCGTAGGAACGAACCTATGGGCGCGATCAGGCCGCCGGCGGTCGCCGGCATGTTCTACCCCTCCGATGCGGTGCAGTTGAGCCGCGACCTTGCCGGCTATCTGGCGAAGGCGGGAGAGGCGAAGGCCGACCGCCTGCCCAAGGCGATCATCGCGCCGCATGCGGGCTACATCTACTCCGGCCCCGTGGCCGCCACCGCCTATGCGCCGCTGCGCGCGCTGGCCGGCAGGGTCGCGCGGGTGGTGCTGTTCGGCCCGTCGCATCGCGTGGCCTTTCAGGGCATCGCCGCCCCCACGGTCGACGCGTTCCGGACCCCGCTGGGCGACATCCCCTTGGACGAGGATGCCTTCGCGATGGTCGCCGACCTGATTCAGCGGCGCGACGACGCACATCAGGCGGAGCACTCGCTCGAAGTGCATCTGCCCTTCCTGCAAAGCGTCCTGGGTGCGTTCAAGCTGGCGCCCTTCGTCGCGGGCTCGGTCGACGGTGCGGCGGTCGCCGCGGTGCTGGACCGGCTGTGGGGCGGCGACGAGACCCTGATCGTCGTCAGCACCGACCTCAGCCACTATCACGACTACGACACGGCACAGCGCCTCGACGGCGCGACCGCGGCGGCGATCGAAGCGATGGAGCCGTCGGCGCTGGGCCGCGAACAGGCCTGCGGCCGCGTCCCCGTCGCCGGTATCCTGACCGCGGGAAAGCGCCGCGGCATGACCATCGAGCGGCTGGATCTGCGCAATTCGGGCGACACCGCCGGCAGCCGCGACCGCGTCGTGGGATATGGCGCCTGGGCGCTTTACGAACCGCCTGCAAAGGGCCGGGGCAAGGCGATCCTGCGCAGCGTCCGGGTCGAGAAGGCCCCGGCCGCAGCCTCCCCCGCGGCCACGCCTGCGGCCCCGCAGACCGACGAGGCCATGCTGCGCCAGCACGGCGCGCATCTGGTCCGTCTCGCCATCGCCTCGATCAATTACGGCCTGGAGCACGGCCGCCCGCCGGCCGTGGACCCGAACAGCTTTCCGCCGCCGCTGCGCGAGAACCGCGCCTGCTTCGTGACGCTCAAGCGCGGGCGGCAGTTGCGCGGCTGCATCGGCTCGCTGGAAGGCCACCAGCCGCTCGCCCGCGACGTGGTCGAAAACGCCTGGAAAGCCGCCTTCCGCGACCCGCGATTCCCGCCGCTGCAGGCCGAGGAGCGCGACGGGCTGTCCTTGTCCATCTCGGTGCTCAGCCGGCCTTCGCCGATGCGGTTCAAGGACGAGGCCGACCTGCTGGCACAGCTTCGCCCCGGCGTGGACGGCCTGATCATCCGCGATGCCGGACGGCGCAGCGTGTTCCTGCCCCAGGTCTGGGAAGACCTGCCCGACAAGCGCGAATTCCTGACGCGGCTCAAACTCAAGGCAGGCCTCGCGGCCGACCATTGGTCGCCCAGCTTTCATGCCGAGCGCTTCACGGCAACTTCGGTCGCGCCGGCGCCATCCCCCAGACAATCCGGCTGATCCGCATGCAGCGGCATTGACCGACGCGCCTGCGCTTCTATCATCGCAGGCGTTCCCCAAAAGCGACCTTCAGCCAGACGACGGGAGTCGAGAACATGGTGAAATTCGGCATGGGTCAATCGGTCCGGCGGGTCGAGGATCCCCGGCTGCTGACCGGCCAGGGCCGCTACACGGCCGATATCGACCTCGACGGACAGGCCTATGCCCATGTGCTGCGCGCGCCGATGGCGCATGCGCGCATCCGCAGCATCGACACGGCCGCCGCCGCCGCCGCGCCGGGCGTGCTCAAGGTCTATACGGCCGAGGACATCAAGGCCGCCGGCCTCGGCACCATCCCCTGCCGGTTTCCGCTGAAGCAGGCGAACGGCGACCCGATGGTCGCTCCGCCGCACCCGATCCTGGCCGACGGCGCGGTGCGCCATGTCGGCGATCCGGTCGCCTTCATCGTCGCCGAGACGCTGGAGCAGGCGCGCGATGCGGCGGAGCTGGTCGAGATCGACTACGACCTGCTGCCCGCCATCGTGGAAACGGACAAGGCACGCGATGCCGGCGCGCCGCAGATCTGGCCCGAGGCCGCGAACAACACCTGCTTCCACTGGGAGAACGGCGACAAGGCAGCGGTCGACGCGGCATTCGCCAAGGCCGCGCATGTGGTGAAGCGCCGCCTGATCAACAACCGGCTGGTCGTCAACCCGATGGAGCCCCGCGCCGCCATCGGCGACTGGAACGGCAAGACGATGAGCCTCTACACGCCGACCCAGGGCGTGCATTCCATCCGCGACCAGTTGGTGAAGAACATTTTCAAGGTCGGGAACGACGATGTCGCCGTCTACACCACCGATGTCGGCGGCGGCTTCGGCATGAAGATCTTCCTCTATGCCGAGCAGCCGCTGGTGATGCTGGCGGCGCGCGATCTGAACCGGCCGGTGAAATGGGTCGGCGACCGCGCCGCCGACGACTTCGTGTCCGACAGCCAGGGCCGCGACAATATCGTCGATGCCGAAGTCGCCCTGGACAAGGACGGACGCTTCATCGGCATGCGCGTCACCACCATCGCGAATATGGGCGCCTACCTGTCCAACTTCGCGACCTATATCCCGACGCATAGCGGAACGCCGATGCTTCAGGGCGTCTACACGACCCCGGCGATCCACGCGACGGTCTATGGCGTGTTTACCAACACCGTGCCGATGGATGCCTATCGCGGCGCCGGACGGCCCGAGAACATCTACATCATCGAACGGATGGTGGATGCCGCCGCCCGCGATATCGGCATGGATCAGGCCGAAATCCGCCGGCGCAACTTTATCCCGCGCGAGGCCATGCCCTACACCACGGCCATGGATTACGTGTACGACAGCGGCGCCTTCCACGCGAATCTGGAGACGGCGCTGGACCGGTTCGACTATGACGGCTTCACCGCCCGCCGCGAGACGGCCGCGAAGGCCGGCAAGCTGCTGGGCCGCGGCGTCGCCTACTACATCGAGGCCTGCGGCGCCGGCGCCGGCGACTATGCCGAGGTCCATGCCGAAGAGGATGGCAGCGTCACCGTCTATATCGGCAACCAGAGCAACGGCCAGGGCCATGAGACGATCTATGCGACCCTGGTCTCCAACCGGCTCGATATCGACATCGAGCGGGTGCGCGTGAAGCAGGGCGATTCCAACCAGATCCCGCGCGGCGGCGGCACCGGCGGCTCGCGCGCGCTGGCCGAGGGCGGCGCCGCCTGCGTCAATGCGGCGACCGGCCTGATCGAGCGCGGCAAGCTGGTGGCGAGCGATCTGCTGGAAGCGGCGACGGCGGACATCGAATATTCCGGCGGCACCTTCCGGGTAGCCGGGACGGACAAGAGCGTGGGCCTCGACAAGGTCGCGGTCGAGGCTCGGCGGCGCGAGCCCGATGCGGACCAGCTTCCCGGCCTCGCCGTGGCAAACCTGCACCGCAACCAGCAGAAGACCTTTCCCAACGGCGCGCATGTCTGCGAGGTGGAGGTGGACCGGGAGACCGGCACCACGCGGCTGACCCGTTATGTCGCGGTCGACGATTTCGGGACGGTCATCAACCCCCTGCTGACCTTCGGCCAGGTCCATGGCGGCATCGCCCAAGGGCTCGGCCAGGCGTTGATGGAGAACTGCGTCTACGATACCGAGACGGGCCAGTTGCTCAGCGGCTCCTTCATGGATTACGCGATGCCGCGCGCCTATGACGTGCCGCAGCTTCAGATCGAACTGAACGAGGACGAGCCCTGCCGCACCAATCCGCTGGGTGTGAAGGGCGCCGGCGAGGCGGGCTGCATCGGCGCGCCGCCCGCGGTGATGAACGCGGTGCTGGATGCCCTGTCCCAGGTCGGGGTGAAGCATATCGACATGCCGGCGACACCCGAACGGGTCTGGCGCGCCATCGCCGGTGCCGCATGATCGACCTTGGCGCCCTGCTGCCGGAGGTCTGCGACATCGCCGACCGTGCCGGCATCGCCGTGATGGAGGTCTACGCGCGGGATTTCGAGACGGTCTACAAGAACGACCACTCGCCCGTGACCGACGCCGACATCGCCGCCGAGGCGATCATCACCCCCGCTTTGCAGGCCCTGCTGCCGGGCGTGCCGGTGGTCGCCGAGGAGGCCGCGTCGGCCGGAAGGATTCCGACGGTCGGCGACCGGCCCTTCTGGCTGGTCGATCCCTTGGACGGCACCAAGGAATTCGTCAACCGCAACGGCGAGTTCACGGTCAATATCGGGCTGATCGTCGATTCCCGGCCGGTCCTGGGCGTCGTGCTCGCCCCGGCGATGGGCGCCTCCTATGCCGGGGCCGAGGGCCAGGGGGCCAGCATGCGCCGCGACGGCGGCGCCCGTGCGCCGATCCATGTCCGGCACACGCCCGCGGCCGGTCTGACCGTGGTCGCCAGCCGCCGCCACGGCGATCCGGAGACGATCCAGCGCTATCTGGCGGGCCGCCCACTTGCCGACACCCGCAACGCCGGAAGCTCGGTCAAGTTCTGCCTGCTCGCCTCCGGCGAAGCCGACCTCTATCCGCGCTTCGGGCCGACCATGGAGTGGGATACCGCCGCCGGCCATGCCGTGCTGAACGCCGCGGGGGGGCGCGTGACGACCGAGGACGGGGCCGAACTGCGCTATGCCAAGCCCAATTTCCGCAATCCGAACTTCATCGCCTGGGGCGGCGATACACCCGCGGCCTAACCCGACGCTTCGGCCTGCGCGGCCTCCCAGGCCAGCAACGCCCGCTTGCGTGCCGGGCCCCAGCGATAGCCGGTGATGATGCCCGAGCCGCGGATGACCCGGTGGCAGGGAATCAACCAGGAGACCGGGTTGGCGCCGACCGCCCCCGCGACGGCGCGGGCCGCGCCCGGCTTGCCGATCCGCGCCGCAAGCCCCTCATAGGTGACGAGCGCGCCCGGCGGAATCCGCAATAACGCCTCCCAGACCTTGAGCTGAAACGGCGTGCCGCGAAGGACGAGATCGAGACGGCCGCCGCTGCCGCCGAAAGCCCGTTCGGCGTAGCGCAGGGTCGCCGTCGCATCTTCGACCAGTTGCGCCCGCTCCCAGCCGGCCGACAGATCCGCCAGCGTCGCTGCACGGCCCGTATCCAGCGCGAAGGCGAGACCGCACAGACCGCGCTCCGTCGCCATCAGGAGGCAGTCGCCGAAGGGGCTGGGATGCCAGCCATAGCGGATGATGAGGCCCTCGCCCCGCGCCTTCCATTCGCCGGGCGACATCGCCTCGATCCCGACGAACAGATCGTGCAGCCGCCCCGGCCCGGACAGGCCGGCATCGAGCGCCGCGTCGAGCACGCTCTCCGACGCGCCGAGACGCTCCTTGGCGAAGTCGAGCGTCAGATACTGCACGAACTTCTTGGGGCTGACGCCGACATAGCGGGAAAAGAGGCGCTGCAGATGCGCTTCGCTGAGCCCGGCCGCCGCCGCGACATCGGCAAGCTGCGGCTGGTCCAGATAATGCGCCGACAGCCAGTCGATGGCGTGGCCGATCCGGGCATAATCCGGCGTCGCCTCCATCGGCTCCAGGGTTTCGGATTGGGTCATGTCCAATTCTCCTGCGGTCGCTGCCGTCGATCCGCAAGCTAGGCGAGGGAATGGCCCGCGCCCACCCGATTCCTGCGGCGTTCAGCCATCCGACAGCACCGCCCGATAGACATCCATATCGACATTGCCGCCCGACAGAACCAGCCCCACCCGCCGACCGCGCATGGTCTCGCCTTCGGCCAGCAGCGCGGCCAGCGCCGCCGCCCCCGCACCCTCGGCCAGATTATGCGTATCGGTGTAATAGGCGCGCATCGCCGCGCGGATCGCAGCGTCGTCCACCGTCACGATCCGCGCCGCACCGGCCATGATCGTCGCCAGGGCATCCGGGTGCGGGGTGCGGCAGGCAAGCCCGTCCGCCATGGTGTCGGCGCGCTCGGTCGGCACCGGCCGGCCGGCGGCCACGGACAGGGCATAGCTGGGCGCGCCGGCCGCGACGACGCCGACGATCTCGGTCCGAAGCCCGAGGCCGTCGCGGACCGAGATCGTGCCGCAAATACCGGAGCCCATGCCGATGGGCACATAGACCGTATCGAGATCCGGGACCGCGGTCAGAAATTCCAGCGCATAGGTGCCGACGCCGCGCACCAGCCGTTCGTCGAAAGCGGGCAGCATATGAAGCCCCTCGGCCTCTGCCCGCGCGGCGGCATATTCGGCGGCGGCCTGAAAGTCGTGGCCATGAACGACCAGATCGGCGCCGAACGCACGCATGGCAGCGTTCTTTTCGGTGCTGTTGCCCTCGGGCACGACAATGACGGCGCGCATGCCCGCGCGCGATGCGGCCAGCGCCACGGATTGTCCGTGGTTGCCGCGGGTCGCGGTAATGACGCCGGCCGGCGCACCGCTGTAACGGCTCACATCGTCCATGTAGACAAGACCGCCGCGCAGCTTGAAGGCGCCGATCGGCGTGTGGTTCTCATGCTTGACCCAGACCTGCGCACCGCAACGCGCCGAGAGCAGTGGCCAGCAATGCTGCGGCGTCGCTGGCATATGGCGATAGACCAGTTCGGTCGCAGACCGGATGGCATCGAGCCTCGCCCTGGTCATCGCCGCCTCACCCGCCACCAAACGGCCGGACAGTGTGGCCGTGGTTCAACGGCCCATGACCGTGACCGAGACCCGGCGCCGTGCGAATCGCCTCGCGCACATAGGCCCGCGCCCGTGCGACCGCATCGCGCAACCCCATGCCCTGGGCAATCCCCGTGGCAATCGCCGAAGCCAGCGTGCAGCCGGTGCCATGAGTGTGACGCGTCGCGATCCGCGCGTCCTCGAAGACCTCCACCCCATTGGCCGCAACCAGAACATCGTAGAGGCGTTCGCCCGCCAGATGCCCGCCCTTGATCAGGACGGCCGCCGGGCCCATGGCCCGGATCGCCTCTCCCGCGGCCACCATCGCCTCGGGCTCCGTCACCGCCAGTCCGGTCAGCGCCTCCGCCTCCGGCAGGTTGGGCGTAACCAGCGTCGCCTGCGGCAACAGGCGGGCACGGAGCGCCTGCACAGCCTCGGATTCCAGCAGAGCATGGCCGCCTTTGGCGACCATCACCGGATCGACAACCAACGGCACCGCCGCCGCCATTTCGCCATGCACCCCGGCGACCGCCTCGATCACGGCCGCGTTGTGCAGCATGCCCGTCTTGAGGCAGTCCGCACCGATGTCGCGAAGCACCAGTTCCATCTGCTGCGCGATGAAGGCGGGCTCGATGCCGACGACCCCGAAGACGCCTTCGGTGTTCTGGGCAGTCAGCGCGGTGACGGCCGTCATGGCGAAGCCGCCCAGCGCGGTCACGGCCTTGATATCCGCCTGGATGCCCGCGCCGCCGCCGGAATCGGAGCCGGCGGCAATCAGCACGCGCCCCAGCGTCGCCGTCATCCTGCCGCCGCCCGCTCTATTTCGCTGGCGATACCATCGACAAGACTGCCGATCAGTCCCGCATCGTCGCCTTCGGCCATCACCC
>JBFWNZ010000163.1:0-8375 GCA_050250795.1 Alphaproteobacteria bacterium
GGCGGGCCGCACGCGTGTCCTGGTATGTCGCGCGCCGGGGACGGCGGATGCGCAAAAAAAGGTTGGACGGACTCCGTTTCGGCGATAATGTCCGGACATAATGCGTCGCGCGCCGTTCGGTCCGAGGGGCCGGGGGAATGCGAAGGACGCGAATTCAATAAATCCGGTCCTGAGAGGGAGCCCCAAGATGGTGGCTTGACCGGAGACGCTGCGAGCCAGCGCGGCGCAACGGCGATTTAACTTCGGCGTGTAGGAAACATGAGACAAGGACAAGGCGCGAAGCGGTCGCGTGGCCGTAACAATGGCCGGCGCAACGCCCCGGCCCGGCTGCAGAACTACGACAGCAACGGACCCAGCGTTCGCATCAGGGGGAACGCATATCAGGTCCACGAGAAGTATCTTCAGCTTGCCCGGGATGCCAGCAGTGCCGGCGACCGGATCATGGCTGAGAACTACTACCAGCATGCGGAGCACTATCTGCGCATCATCAATGCCGATCTGGCGGAGGCCGAGCGCAACGGCCAGCAGGTCGGTTCGATGCCGGGTCAGCCGCAGCAGAACGGCCAGGGTCAAGGCGGTGGCCAGGGCCCGCGGGGACGCGGGCGCCGGGGCAATGGCGGAGACCATGCCGGACAGCCCGGCGAGATGCATGGCGGACAGGGCGTCGAGTACGGGTTCGACAGCGATGACGACATGGACGGCGACGAGGACGACGGTTCTGACGACCGTCATCTCGATCCCGGCGATGCCGAGCAACCGCTGATCGAGCCGGCGGCCATGGCCCCCGCAACGGTGTCGATCCGCGGGACTGGCACGGGCGGTTGATTGTCGCGTCGGAACGCGGATACCGCGTCGGGGGTTGAACCCCCCGGCGGCGGCATCCAAGATGCCCGCCCAGAAAAGAAAAGGGCGGGAGACGCGCGATGACGCTTCGCAAACTCGATGCTGCCGCGGTAGGGCTGCCGCGTTTCGATCCCGGCGCCCAGACCGAGGGCGACGTCTTTGCGTTGTCCAGCCATCAGCGCGCCCGCACGGCGCTGGAATTCGGGCTCGGCATGCCCGATCCCGGCTTCAACATGTTCGTGGTGGGCGAGGACCGCAGCGGCCGGATGACGGCGACCCTGGATTATCTGGGGCGTGCCGTCGCCGACCGCAGCGCGCCCGATGACTGGGTCTATCTGAACAATTTCCGGCGCCCGCAGCAGCCGCGGCCCTATCGGCTCGAATCCGGCGGTGCGCGCCGGCTGGCCCAGCGCATGGGTCTGCTGCTGCCGCAACTGCGCGAGGCGCTGGCGCGGGCCTTCACCGGCGAAGCCTATGAGGCTGAGGTGCAGCGTGTCCGCGCCGCCACGCAGGGGGACCTGTCGGAGCGGATGGGCGCGTTGCAGGCGGAGGCGCGGCAGGCAGGCCTCGACATCCTGCAGACGCCGCAGGGGCCGATGATCGCCGTCGTGGGGCCGGACGGCCAGCCGGCCGGGCTGGACGCCCTGCCGGAGGACAAGCGGGCCGCCGCGCAGACCGCGGCCGAGAGCATCGCCGAGCGGATGCAGCAGGTGCAGCGCGACATGGCGCGTGTCCAGGTCGAGTTCGCCAAGCAACTGGTGGAGGTCAACCGGACGGTCGCGGCCACGGCGACCGGCGGATTGATCGACGCGGCCGCCGCCGAGTTCCAGGGATATCGGGGCATCGGCCGCTGGTTCGTGGAGATGCGCGAGGATGTGGTCGAGCGGCACGCGGCTTTCCTGCCGCGTCCCGAAGGCGGCCCGGCACAGGAGGCGCCCGAGCAGCGCTATGCGGTGAATGTGTTCGTCGACAATGGCGATACGGCGCATCCGCCCGTGGTGCTGGAGGCGAACCCGACTTATCAGAACCTGTTCGGCCGTATCGAATACCGGCCGCTCGAAGGCGGACTGACGACCGATTTTACCCTGATCCGGGCCGGTGCCTTGCATCGCGCCAATGGCGGCGTGCTGGTGTTGCGCGCCGACGCCCTGGCGGAGAACCCGGAAAGCTGGACCTTTCTCAAGGGCGCGCTGCGCGATCATTGCGTCCAGATCGAGGAGCCGCATCGCACGGCCTCGGTGCCGCTGGCGGGCGCGCCGAAGCCCGAACCGATTCCGCTCGACGTCAAGGTCGTGATCTCCGGTGCTCCGCGCTGGTACTACGCCTTCTTTTCCATCGACCCGGATTTTCAGACCTATTTCAAGGTCAAGGCCGATATCGATGCCGACATGGATGCGAGCCGCGCCAATCTCGACGTGTATGGCGGCCTGATCCGAACGATGGCGAAGAAGGAGGTGGGGGCCGAGATTACGGACGCCGCGGTCGCCCGCCTGCTGGCCGTCGCCGCGCGCTGGGCGGAGCATCGCGATAAGCTGAGCGCGCGCTTCGAGATGATCGAGGACGTGCTGGTCGAGGCGGCGGCCATCGCGCGCGCCGCCGGCGGGGCGGTCGATACGGCGACGGTGGATGCGGCCATCGACCGGCGCCGGGCGCGCAACGGCCGCGTCGAGGACCGGATGCAGGAATCCATCCGCCGCGGCACGATCATGATCGACACCGCCGACGCGGTGCTGGGACAGATCAATGCGCTGGTGGTGCGCGACCTGGGCGACCATGCCTTCGGCGCGCCCTCGCGTGTGACGGCCCGCGCCTCGGTCGGGCGGCTCGGCATCATCAATATCGAGCGCGACGTCGCGTTGGGTGGCCCGATCCAGCAGAAGGGCGCAATGGTGCTGCAAGGGTTCCTCGCCGGGCATTTCGCGCGGCGGTTCCCGCTGTCCTTCAACGTCTCGATCACCTTCGAGCAGAGCTATGGCGGCGTCGAGGGCGACAGCGCCTCGCTGGCCGAGATCCTGGCCATCCTGTCGGACCTGTCCAGCCTGCCGCTGCGCCAGGATCTCGCCATCACCGGTTCGATGAACCAACTCGGCGAGAGCCAGGCCATCGGCGGGGCGCATCACAAGATCGAGGGCTTCTTCCGCACCTGCGTCGAGGCCGGCGGCCTGACCGGCAGCCAGGGGGTCGTCATCCCGCGCGCCAACGAGGAGCATCTGGTGTTGCGCCCCGAGGTGGAGCAGGCGATTGCCGAGGGCCGCTTCCATATCTGGAGCGTGGAGACGGTGGACGAGGCGGTGGCGCTGTTCACCGGGCGTGAGGCCGGCGCGCCCGACGCCGCCGGCGCCTATCCGCCGGACAGCGTTTATGGCCGCGCCATGGCCCAGATCGAGACCTTCGACCGTATCCTCAAGGAGCGGGTGGGAGCCTTGTAGGCAATTCCCGCAGCCGGATCGGCTCGGCGATGGTGAGGCTCTCGATCAACTCACAGTCGTAGTACTTGTCCCAGTAGGCGAAATCCGCCGGCGGCAGGCCTTGTTCCGCGCGAGCCTTGTCGATTCTGTACATAATCTTGAAAGCCGTGTCTGCGCTGGCCTGGTGCATGGCGTTCCCGTTCCACCAGTTGCGCCATGAGACAAGAACGGTACCGTCGCGGATGAAATGGTCCTCCCGCACGGCTTCGGGAAGGATCTGTCGAAATGCCTCCGTCACTGTCCCGCGCAAGGTATCGATGGGGAAGAAATCGGTAACGCCTTCCCTGTTGAGGCAAACGGGCTGGAGCACGACCATTGGATGATTCCACAGCAGATACCACCCCAGATATATGTTGACCGGCAGCAAGGCGGCGATAAGGAAACCCTGAAAGCCGGCCGCCAGCGGGACAGCCATCGACACAGGGCGGATACGTGACCTGCGGTCCCCTGTCCGGTCATAGCGCTGCGTCTCGAATCGCTATCCAGCGCACGAATGCGCATTCGCTGGAGGGGTCTTCGGAGCCTGCCCCCTCTCCCGGCGGGTTTTGCGCGCGGAAGGTTTCGATGTCGCCGATCCAGTTTTCGATCGTCTCGAACGTGATATTCCGCATGGCCGCCCCGTCGAGCCAGTCGCGGCCCGTGATCAGGATCCGGTCTTCCCTTGCGAAATGGTCCACCGGCATCGTCCGCAGAGTGTCAGAAAGGTACGAGAGAAAATTGGGCTCGATCTCCCCGTCGACCCTTTTATAGGCCCCGATGCCCAGGAAGGCCTTGCTGTCGAAACAGACCGGTCGGAACGCAATCGTCGGATGAAACCACAGCAGGATGAGGCCCAGAAACATGCTGCAGGCCAGCGACGCGATGAGGACGGATCGGCGGTCGGCTTGAATGCGGATCCGAGGCGGCCATTCATCTTGCGGCACCCAAATGCGGATCATCGGTCATCCCATTGCAGTGTTATTGCTGTTTTCTGTTCGTGGCGGGCCGTCTGCCGGCCCTTGTCCGGACTGAGCCGAATCGTCCCTGTCACGCGACGAGTCCATTCTGCCCGCATCGTAAAGACTTTCGCGCCATGATGGTTTTGCAGACGCAACGCCCCGTTCGCTAGGAACCCATCCTTCTTAAAATCATATGCGTCATTGATGCGATGCCGGACGACGCCTTCTATGTAGATGGTATCACCCTTTTTAGTAGTATTGAATCGGCCATTTCCAATCACCGACGATTTCCCAAAGGCTAAATAGAAGTCGGAGAGGTCGGGTTCGGTCACCGCGATACCATTCCATCGCTCGACCTCCAGCGTCTCGCCATCCTTCAAAGCCGTCAGCCGCGGGCGCTCTCGCCGCGTCCAGGGCCGAGCCCTCGCCGTCATTCGTCGATACCGCCCATGGCCGGTTGTCTCTCTACCGGTCCCGGTCGTCGTGACCGATGGTGCCGAGCGATACGCCGCCCGCGATGCCGCCGCTGTTGAACTGGACGATCTTCCTGATACTCGGATTGGAATTGACGGCCTTGCGGATCGCTGCCGCCACGTCGGGCGCGACGGCCTTGAGGTAGTTCGGGTCGGCCATGTAGGCGCGGATGGCCTCGGCCCATAGTTCGCGCGGGATGTCCTTGCTGCGATAGCCCCTGTCCTCCGGACGGGTCTGGAGCCGCTGCGGCGTTTCCATGCCACGGCGCCAGCTGCCGTCGTTCAGGTCGTGATAGACCTGCCGGAGTTGCATGCCGATCCGTGTTCGGTCGCCGACGGCCGGGATTTCTCCGGCCAACTGGTCGATGACGTGACCAATCTCGTGGCCGTAGACTTTCGGAAGGTCTTCGGGCGTCAGCTTGTCGGAGAGGTAGACCTGCTGATCCACGATATTTCCAGATCGCCGATCACGATCGGTGACGACTCGCCCCGCATCTCCGCCGATCTTACGAGGCGGCACAATCTCAGTGCTTCGGCCCGTTCCTTCCTTTGCGATGGTGTCAAATTCCGCTGTCGGGAGGGCTTCGTCCGCTCCGCCAGCCACTCTTCGGCCCACAATTCGTCCGCCGACTTCAAGCGGCCGTCCGTCGATGTCGTGGGTGAGTCGTCCTGCGTCATCGGTCCTGGCTCCCGCCGGGTAATCCGCCTCGAAAGGACGCGGCGATTTTGCCGGTGGATTATATATCCAGGCGCTCTTCGAGGCCACGGCTTCCGGGGCGTTTCGCAGCGCCGAACGGGCCAAGGCGGTCGATGTTTTCGCGACAGCCGCGGCCGTCGGAAGCAAGCCGGCCACCCCCATGATCGTGTCGATTGTCGCGTCCAGCGGCCGACCCTCCAACATCGCGCGGCCGCCCCGTTTCAACGCCTCGATGCCGTCCATCGGATTGAGCGCCTGCGCGACGGCACTAACGGGCTCGTAGGCTGGGCCGAGAATGCCTTTCGCCACCGCGTCGGCGCGGCGAAGACCCCCGGCGACGGTCGCTCTCGCCTCGTCCAGGGCCGAGCCCTCGCCGTCATTCGTCGATACGATACCGCCCATAGCCGGTTGCCTCTCTACCGGTCCCGGTCGTCGTGACCGATGGTGCCGAGCGATACGCCGCCCGCGATGCCGCCGCTGTTGAACTGGACGATCTTCCTGATGCTCGGATTGGAATTGACGGCCTTGCGGATCGCCGCCGCCACGTCGGGCGCGACGGTCTTCAGATAGTTCGGGTCGGCCATGTAGGCGCGGATCGCCTCGGCCCATAACTCGCCGGGAATTTCCTTGTCCGTATACCTGCCGTCTTCCGGCCGCGTCTGGAGACGCTGCGGCGTTTCCATGCCACGGCGCCAGCTGCCGTCGTTCAGGTCGTGATAGACCTGCCGGAGTTGCATGCCGATCTTCGTTCGCGCGCCAGCGGCTGGGAGTTTCCCGACCAACTGGTCGAGCAAATGCGCAACCTCATGCGCAGCAACGAGCGGACGCTCTGCGTCCGACAGATTGTTCCGTAGCAGGATTTCATATTCGGAATTGCCGGAGCGGCGATCCGTCGTCTTTACGAGGCGTCCGGCGTCCGAGCCAAGCGCTCGCGGCGCAACGTCCGTAATGCTCGCGCCAGCCGATCTCTCCGCGATTGGTCCCAATTCCGCTGGCGATATGGTTTCATCCAATCCGCCAGCCAGTCGGCGCCCTGCGACGTGTTCTGCGACGAGTGGGTTTCCGTCGATGTCGTGGGTGAGTCGTCCTGCGTCATCGGTCCTGGCTCCCGCCGGGTAATCCGCCTCGAAAGGACGCGGCGATTTTGCCGGTGGATTATATATCCAGGCGCTCTTCGAGGCCACGGCTTCCGGGGCGTTTCGCAGCGCCGAACGGGCCAAGGCGGTCGATGTTTTCGCGACAGCTGCCTCGCCCGGGATCAGGCCGACCGCCCCGATAATTGTGTCGATTGTCGCGTCCAGCGGCCGCCCCTCCAGCATCGCCCGGCCGCCCCGTTTCAACGCCTCGATGCCGTCCATCGGATTGAGCGCTTGCGCGACGGCACTAACGGGCTCGTAGGCTGGGCCGAGAATGCCCTTCGCCACCGCGTCGGCGTGGCGAAGACCCCCGGCAACGGTCGCTCTCGCCTCGTCCAGGGCCGAGCCCTCGCCGTCATTCGTCGATACGATACCGCCCATGATCGCTCCTCAAGAATGTTCCTTATTTGTTCCATATAAGGGGATTTCAATCCTATTCAAGATGCCGTGCGGTATCGCTTGCCGGCGTTGCCTCCGCCGCTGCGCGGGCCTATTGTTTGTGCAACGCACAACAAGATTTGCCGCCCATACCCCGCACCCGAGCCAGCGAAAGGGAGTCGTCATGTCGGAAATCGTGATCGCCGGAGCCGTCCGCACGCCGGTCGGCGCCTTCAACGGAGGGCTGAGCGGGGTGCCCGCCAGCTATCTCGGCAGCGTCGCCATCAAGGAGGCGATGCGCCGCGCCAAGGTCGAGGCGGGCGATGTGGACGAGGCGATCATGGGCCAGATCCTGACCGCCGGCCAGGGCCAGAACCCGGCCCGCCAGGCCGCTGTCGAGGCCGGCATCCCGGTCGAGAAGACGGCCTTGCAGATCAACCAGCTCTGCGGATCGGGCCTGCGCACGGTGGCGATGGGGCTGCAGGCGATCCAGTGCGGCGACGCCGCCATCGTGGTCGCCGGCGGCCAGGAGAGCATGAGCCAGGCGCCGCATTGCGCGCATCTGCGCAATGGCCAGAAGATGGGCGACCTCGCCTTCGTCGACACCATGATCAAGGATGGGCTGTGGGACCATTTCCACGGCTATCACATGGGCGTCACGGCCGAGAACGTCGCCCAGCAATGGCAGATCACCCGCGAGCAGCAGGACCAGTTCGCCTTTGCCAGCCAGCAGAAGGCGGGCGCGGCGATGGCGGCCGGCCGTTTCAAGGACGAGATCGTCCCCGTGACGATCAAGACCCGCAAGGGCGATGTGATCGTCGACACCGACGAGCATCCGAAGCCCGATACGACCCTGGAGACGCTGCAGAAGCTGCGCCCGGCCTTTCAGAAGGACGGCACGGTGACCGCCGGCAACGCCTCGGGCATCAACGACGGCGCCGCCGCGACGGTGCTGATGACGGCGGCCGAGGCGGCCAAGCGCGGCGCGGTTCCGCTGGCGCGCATCGTCTCCTGGGCGACCGCCGGCGTCGATCCGTCGATCATGGGCACCGGCCCGATTCCGGCCAGCCGCCGCGCGCTTGCCAAGGCGGGCTGGACGGCCGACGACCTCGACCTGATCGAATCCAACGAGGCCTTCGCCGCGCAGTCCTGCGCGGTGCTGAAGGATCTCGGCCTCGATCCGGACAAGGTGAACGTCAACGGCGGGGCCATCGCGCTGGGTCATCCCATCGGCGCCTCGGGTACGCGGGTGCTGATCACGCTGCTGTATGAGATGCAGCGCCGCGACGCCAAGAAGGGCCTCGCCACGCTGTGCATCGGCGGCGGCATGGGCATTGCCATGTGCGTCGAGCGCGGATAGCCACCGAAAATTCCGCAGGTGCGGGCGGGCCGTCTCCGGCATACCGGGGACGGCCCGCGGCGTTTCGGGTTCGGTTGTGCCC
>JBFWNZ010000164.1:0-8369 GCA_050250795.1 Alphaproteobacteria bacterium
TCGGGGGCCTGCGGGACCGAATTCTATCGATCTTTCCGTCCGGCGGTCAAAATCGATACATTCGGTCTCCGGACGGTTGCGCTTTGTAACATCGCTAGGCATATATGTCAACATGACTGACGTATCCGCACCTCCCAAATCGGCCCCCAAGACGACGGCGAACCCGCTGTTCCTGCGCGACGAGGAACTGCGCCAGGGCATCGAGATGCTGTTCTTCGCCTATCGCGATTTCACCGCGGGGCCGGACGCCATCCTGGCCGAACAGGGTTTCGGCCGCGCGCATCACCGCGTGATCTACTTCGTCGGCCGCTATCCCGGCATCACCGTGTCGGAACTTCTCGGCATCCTGCGCATCACCAAGCAGAGCCTGAGCCGCGTGCTGAGCCAGCTCGTGCGCGAAGGGTTCATCGACCAGCGCCAGGGCCGTCAGGACCGCCGCCAGCGCCTGCTGAGCCTGACCGAGCGGGGCCGGACGCTGGAGCAGATGCTGACCGCCGACCAGCGCGCGCGGATCGCCCGCGCCTATCGCGATGCCGGCGCCGAGGCGGTCGAGGGATTCCGCAAGGTGATGCTGGGCATCATGTCGGAGGAGTCCGACCGCGGCCGCTTCGAGCGCAGCTGGCTGCCCCGCCGCTAGGGCGGGGCATTCGCCTCAGTGGGCGGCGGGCGCGTCCCCGCCGCCGCCATTGCCGCTGTTGCGGCGCTCCTTGGCCCGCCGCGACAGCATGTTCAGGAATTCGACCAGCGCCGAGAACGCCATCGCCGCATAGATATAGCCCTTCGACACATGCGCCCCGAAGCCTTCGGCGATCAGCGTGGTGCCGATCAGCAGCAGGAAGCCCAGCGCCAGCATCACGATGGTCGGGTTGCGCTGGATGAAATTCGCCAGCGGGTCGGCGGCCAGCATCATCGCCAGCACGGCGGCGATCACGGCGATGATCATGATCGGAATGTGGTGCGTCATGCCGACGGCCGTGATGATGCTGTCGATGGAAAAGACCAGATCGAGCAGCAGGATCTGCATGATCGCGGCACCGAAGGTGAGGCCAGCCCGGCCGCCCTCGAACATGTCCGGGCCGGGGTCCGGATCGACGCTGTGATGGATTTCCTTCGTCGCCTTCCAGACCAGGAACAGGCCGCCGGCGATCAGGATCAGGTCGCGCCAGGAAAAGCCCTGGCCGAGCAGGGTGAAGATCGGCGTGGTGAGCTGGACGATGAAGGCGACCGTGCTGAGCAGCCCCAGCCGCAGGATCAGCGCCAGGCCGATGCCGATGCGCCGGCCGCGCGACCGCTCCGCCTCCGGCAGCTTGTTGGTCAGGATCGAGATGAAGATCAGGTTGTCGATGCCGAGCACCACCTCCATCGCGACCAGGGTGGCGAGCGCCGCCCAGGCGGCGGGATCAGCGGCAAGCGTCAGAAGATAGTCCATGCGGTCTCCAGGGCGTCGTCGCGGCGGCGCAGGGCAAACGGCCCCGCATCCCGGTTGTCAGGGGCGGCGGCATGGCGAAGGCATGGCAATTGAGGGCTAAGCCCGGGCAACGCAGCATGCTGGTCTCGTCCAGAATCCGGCGATGTGGAGATGGGAAGCGGCTTGCCGGATCGCAATAGCGCGCCATCGATTTTGCGCGTTCCCCGGATGGCTGCCGGTCTTGGCAGCCGCGGCCCGCGGCCCCACCTGTGCACGATGTTCACATGCAAGGAAGCGTCCCCATGTTCGATGCGAAGCGATTGCTGGACCAGTTCCTCGGGAGCCAGGGCGCGGGCGGTGCACCCCTCGGGAATCTCGGCGGAATCGGCGGCGGGGCGCTGGCCGGCGGACTTGCCGGAATCCTGCTCGGCACGAAGCAGGGGCGGAAGATCGGCGGCACCGTCCTCAAGGTCGGCGGCATGGCCGCGGTCGGGGCGCTGGCCTATGCGGCCTATCGGAACTGGCAGGCCGGCCAGCAGCCCGCCGCCGCCGGCTCGCCGGTCCTGCCGCCGCCCCAGGGCACGCCGTTCAATCCATCCGGCGAGGCGGCCCAGCAATCCCTCGGCCGCAACCTGCTGCGCGCCATGATCGCCGCGGCGAAGGCCGACGGCCATATCGACGCGAAGGAACAGTCGGCGATCTTCGCCCGGATGGACCAGCTTGCGCTGGACCGCGACGACAAGGCCTTCGTGATGGACGAGTTGCGGGCGCCGCTCGACATCGACGCGGTGGCCGCTGCGGCGCGCGGCCCGGAGGAAGCGGCGGAAATCTATGCGGCGTCGCTTCTGGCCATCGACCTGGACCACGCGGCGGAGCGCGGTTACCTGTCGATGCTGGCGGCGCGGCTGGGACTCGACGACGCCTTGGTCGCGCATCTGCACGCCGCCGTGGAGAATGCCGCCGTCAAGGCGCCTGCCGGAAGCTGACGCCGGCGGCGCGGTCTCGGCTATACTCCGGATCATGACCGACGACGCCATCCCGCATCTTCTCGTGGTCGACGACGACCGGCGCCTGCGCGACTTGCTGGGCAAGTATCTTACCGACCATGGGTTCCGCGTCAGCGTCGCGGCCAGCGCGGCCGACGCCCGGCAGCAGATGACCGCGATCCAGTTCGACCTGCTGGTCCTCGACCGCATGATGCCGGGTGAGGACGGGCTGACCTTCGCCCGTTCGGTGCGCCGGACCGACGCCGTGCCCATCCTGATGCTGACCGCCATGGGCGAGATGCCGGACCGCATCGGCGGCCTGGAGGCGGGTGCGGACGACTACCTCACCAAACCGTTCGAGCCGCGCGAGCTGGTGCTGCGGATCGGCAACATCCTGCGCCGCGCCGCGCCGGCGGCGGCAGCGGGCGGCGCGGAGGGCGAAATCCGTCTCGGCGCCTGCCGCTTCGACCTCGCGCGGGAAATCCTGCATGGCGAGGGCGGCCAGATACGCCTCACCTCGGCCGAGGCGAGCCTGCTCAAGGTTCTCGGCGGCACGCCCGGCACGGTGCTGAGCCGGGAGGAGTTGACGCGGCGCTGCGTGATCGACGGCGGCGAACGCACCGTCGACGTTCAGGTCACGCGCCTGCGCCGCAAGATCGAGCCCGACCCGAAGACGCCGCGCTATCTCCAGACGGTCCGCGGCCGCGGCTACGTGCTGCGGCCGGACTGAGCGGGGCCGGCCGATGTCCCTGAAAACCCTGCTGCGACCGGTCTTCGCGCGGCTGCATCTGCCCTGGCCGGCCCTGCCCGCCTATCTGCGCCGCGGCATCAAGCGCGTCCTGCCGCATACCCTGTTCGGGCGCGCGCTGATGATCATCGTCACGCCGCTGATCCTGTTGCAGATCGTCAGCGCCTTCGTCTTCTACGACCGGCACTGGAACACCATCACCCGGCGCCTCGCCACGGCGCTGGTCGGCGACATCAACCTCGTGCTGGAGGAGATGCAGCGCGACCCCGGCGCGGAAAACCGCATCCATGTCTTCAACCAGGCGCGGCGGCATCTCCAGCTTGAGATCGTCTTCATGCCCGACCGCATTCTGCCGAACGTCGCCAGCAACGACTATTCGGGCAGCCTCGCCCGGACGCTGGCCCGCGCCCTGCGCGAGGGCAACGGCAAGCCCTTCGTCATCGACACCGACTCCTCGCGCACCCAGGTCTCCATCGACATCCAGCTCGCCGACGGGGTGCTGACCGTCTCGGCGCCGCGCGAGCGCCTGTTCAGCACCACGACCTATGTCTTCATCCTGTGGATGATCGGCACCTCGCTGCTGCTGTTCGCGGTCGCCTCGATCTTCATGCGCAACCAGATCCGGCCGATCCGGCGCCTCGCCCATGCCGCCGACCGCTTCGGCAAGGGTCGCGACATCGATGCCGATTTCAAGCTGGAAGGGGCGACCGAGGTGCGCCGCGCCTCGATGGCCTTCAACCTGATGCGCGACCGCATCCGCCGCCAGATCCGCCAGCGCACCGACATGCTGTCCGGCGTCAGCCACGATCTGCGGACGCCGCTGACCCGCATGAAGCTGCAACTGGCGATGCTGGGCGACGGACCCGAGGTCGCCGACCTGCAATCCGACGTCGCCGAGATGGAGCGGATGATCGAGGGCTATCTGACCTTCGCGCGCGGCGAGGGCGACGAGCCGGCCCAGCCGACCAATCTCACCGGCCTGGTCGAGGATGCCGCCCAGACATGGCGCCGCAACGGCGTCGCCGTGGACTGCCATGTCGAGGCGCAGATCGTGCTGAACCTCAAGGCCGACGCCGTGCGCCGCTGCATCGACAACCTCATCTCGAACGCCGCCCGCTACGGCACGCATGTCTGGGTGCGGCTGGCGCTGCGGGACGAGACGGTGGAGGTCGCGGTCGAGGATGACGGGCCCGGCATTCCCGAGGCCGAGCGCGAGAACGTGTTCCGCGCCTTCTTCCGGCTCGACCATTCCCGCAGCCAGGAGACCGGCGGCAGCGGACTCGGCCTCGCCATCGCGCGCGACGTGGCGCGCCATCATGGCGGCGACATCCTGCTGGAGGATTCGCCGCATGGCGGCCTGCGGGCGCGGCTGCGGCTGCCGATCTAGGCGCCGGTCCGCGACGCGGTCAGAACAGGCGGCCGCCGTCCGGCACCCGGTGGTCGGCGCCGATCAGCACCACCTCGCCATCGGCGTCGGGAAACCCCAGGACCAGCACTTCGGACATGAACTTGCCGATCTGCTTCGGCGGAAAGTTCACGACCGCGGCGACCTGCCGCCCGATCAGCGCTTCGGGCGCGTAGTGCCGGGTGATCTGGGCCGAGGTCTTGCGTTCGCCGATCTCGGGGCCGAAATCGACCCACAGCTTGATCGCCGGCCGGCGGGCCTCCGGAAACGGTTCGGCCCGGCGGATGGTGCCGACACGAATGTCGACGCGCCGGAAATCGTCATAGGTGATGGTCATCGGACGCCCCTTGGCTGCACGGCGTCCTTAGCATCCGAAGGCGCGCGGGAAAAGCGCGCGCCTTCGGACCCGTTCCGGCGTTACGACTTCGCGGCGATCTTGCGCATCTCGTCCATGGCTTCCTGGACGCGCTTGCTCACGATCTCGATGGTCTCGCTGTTCGAGGTCGCAACCATCTCCGACAGCTCGCGCATATGCGTCATCGCGCGCTCCATGCTTTCGCGCACCAGCTCGGCCTGCCGCACCATCTTCTCCTGCGGCTGTCCCGTCGCCATCAGCTCCTGCATCGCCGCCGCCGATTCCTCCATCACTTCCTTGAGGATTTCCGACTGCCGCTGTGCCAGGGCCTGCATGCCCGCGAACGCGCGACGGTTCGCCGCCGTCATCGCCTCGATATTCTTCTGCTGTGCCACCATGATGCCCTGCATGTCGAAGCCGGGCAGCTTCGCGTCCGCAAACATCTTGCTGTAGTCGCCGAAGGCTTTGGTGAAATCGAAAAACGGGTCGCTCGTGTTCTTGGCCATTGTCCGCCCCTTTCCAACTGGGAAATGCTGCGTTGCAGCAAAGGGGATATAGGGACACCCCAACCGCCCGTCAAGCGCAATGCTGCGCTGCAACAAAAATTACGCGGGCGACGGCTCCGCCTTGGCGCGCCACCGGCCGCGATCGAGCAGTCGGGCAAGGCCGGCGGCACGCCGCAGGTTGCGGTCCAAGGCCGCCATCGTCCGCGAGAGGTCTTCGCTCTCGTCGCGCCGCCAGGCTTCCAGGGTTGCCAGCCAGACGGCGGCCAGCCCCTTCGCCCGCAACAGGCCCCTCCAGCCGCTGGCGGACAGGCCCGCCGCCTCCAGCATCCAGCCCATCGACCCGACCAGCGACGGCAGGGCGCAGAGCGCCGTGCCCGGCTGGCGCGGCGCGTCGGCCAGGATGGCCAGCACCGCATCGCGGTCGCGCGACAGAACCTCGAAGCGCAGCATCAGGATGTCGAACAGCCGGTCCCGCGCGTCGTCCTCCGCGTCCGGCGCCGCGGCTTCGGCCAGAACCGCGGCGTCGATGCGCCGCCCATAGGCCGACAGGATCGCGGATTTGGAGCGGAACCGCGCATGCACCTGGGCCAGCGGGACGCCCGCGGCCGCCGCGATATCGGCCATCGACAGCGCCGCCCAGCCCCGCTCGGCCACGGCCTTCAGCGCCGCATCCAGCATCCGGTCCGCCGGTTCCGCCCGCTTGGCCATGCGCCCCTCCCTCGGTTCAGCCCGTTCCGGCCAGTTCGCGGCTGCGCCGGGTTGCCGCGGCAATCGCGCGCGTCATCAGCGGCTGCAACCCGTCTTCCGCCATCAGCACCTTCAACGCCTCCAGCGTCGTGCCGCCGGGGCTCGTCACATTCTGCCGCAGCACAGCCGGCGGCGTGTCGCCCGCCAGCGCCAGCTGGCCCGATCCCGCGACCGTCACCAGCGCCAGCCGTTCCGACAATGCGCGCGACAGGCCCGCCTGTACGCCCGCCTCGGCCAGACACTCGATCATGAGAAAGACATAGGCCGGACCGCCGCCGGATAAAGCCGTCACCGCGTCGAGAAGCCCTTCTTCCTCGACCATCACCGCCTCGCCAACCGCCGCCAGCAGCGCCCGGCACAGTTCGGCCTGCGCCGGCGCGGTCGCGGCATTCGCCGCCGCGACGGTGATGCCCTGTCCGATGGCGGCGGGCGTGTTCGGCATGGCGCGGACGATGGCGGCCTTGTCGCCCAGGCGCGCGGCGAAATAGCCGATGGTGGTGCCGGCCGCGATCGACAGGAACACCGTCCCGGGCCTGGCGAAGCGGGCATAGGCCGGGACGACCTTGTCCATCTGCTGCGGCTTGACCGCGAAGACCACCACCTCGGGATCGAGATCCGCCGGCAGCGCCGCCGCATCCGCGACCGCGCTCACCCCCGGCGCCGCAAGCCCCGCCGGCAGCCCGGCCGGCTCGACGACGACCGCACCGGCCGCCGTGATCCCGCTGCGCGTCCAGCCGGACAGCATGGCGCCGCCCATCTTGCCGCAGCCGACGAGCAGCAGCGGCCGTTGCATCCGGATGTCTGTCATGAATCCGCCCTCCCGCGCCGGGCCGGCGGGGGTGCCGGCCGGATCAGGCCTCGCCGACGGTTTCCAGCATGGACGCGGCGATGGCCTCGTCCGCCCGCTTACCACCCCACAGGACGAATTGGAAGGCGGGGTAGAAGCGCTCGCACTCGCACAGCGCGATATCGACGATGTCCTCGAACTGCTCGGCGCTCAGGCCGCGCCAGCCGCGGGTCAGCAGCGTATAGCGGAACAGGGGCACGCGCTCGTCCGAGCAGACGTCGAAATGGCCCAGCCACATCCGCTCGTTCACCAGCGCCAGCAGCTCCGCCACCGCCGTCGTCTTCTCCGGCGGCACGCGCTGGTCGAAGGAACAGGTGAAATGCAGGGCGCTCGATTCCTTGCGCCACACGAAATACAGCCGGTAGTCGCACCAGCTCCCCGTCGTCTCGACCACCATCTCGTCGTCGCTGGCCCGGTCAAAGGGCCACTCGTTCGCGACAACCATTTCCTCAAGCAGGTCGATCGGGTTGCTCGGCGAATCGATAACGGGAGCCCAGGCCGTTGCCATCCCAATTCCCTTCGCCTTGCCCGGCCCTGGAACGGTTGGCGGAATCGTTGCCGTTCCGGAACCGGTCGTGACCAGTACCCTATATGTATGCGACCGCGTCCTCCCGGCCACAAAACCTAGACTGCCAGAAGTGACTCCGGCGAAGCAAGCGGAGAAATGCGGCGGTGCAACTCAGCTTTTGCCGGCCGCAGTCCCGGCCTTTCCGGCCGTCGTCCGCTTCGCCGGCGCGCGGCGCGCGGCGGGTTTCGCCGCCGCTTCGAGGGCCGCGATCCGCCGCGCCAGCGCCTCGTTCTCCTCGCGCGCCTTGGCCGCCATCGCCTTCACGGCCTCGAACTCCTCGCGCGGCACCAGGTCCATATTGGCCAGCGCCCGCTCCAGCCGTTGCCGGACCAGCGATTCGATCTCCGCGCGTACGCCGTTGAGCGTACCCAGCGCACCGCCCGCCACGCGGGCGAGGTCGTCGAGAATGCGGTTGCTGGTCTGCATGGCCGGTCTCCGGTCGCGGTTGCCTTGCGCCGCAATATGGTATCCGGCGACGCGTTCGGCAACCGCCGGCGCCTTGCGGGCATCGGCGTGCCCGCCTATAAGGGCGCCGTTCGCTCCGGCCAGGAAGGCGCATGATCCTCGTCACCGGCGGTACCGGCTTCATCGGCTCCAACCTCGTCGCGGGTCTGGCCGCGCGCGGCCTCGGGCCTGTCGCGGTGTGCGACCGCGCCGGCCGTCCCGGCGGCCACCGCGAGCGCAATATCGCCAAGCATCCGGTCGCCGAACTGATTCGCCCCGAAGACCTCATGGGATGGCTCGACGGCAAGGCGGGGCAGGTCGAGGCCGTCTTTCACATGGGCGCCTCCTCCTCGAC
>JBFWNZ010000165.1:0-8344 GCA_050250795.1 Alphaproteobacteria bacterium
CCGAAGATGCCGGCATCCGCGATGCCCATCGCATCGACCACGGCGATGCAGCCTTCCGGCATCGCCTCGATGGCGCCGCGGGTCGATTTGGGCGAGGACCAGGATTCCGGCGTCGCCAGATCCTCGCGTGCCGGGACGAAGCGCAGCGTGAAAGCCCGGCCGACAAGGCGCGGCTGGTCGGGGCGCAGCGGCCGGGTGCCGCGCATCCAGACATTGCGCAGGCCCTTCTTCAGCAGGATCGTGGTGATGGTGGCGGTCGAGACGCCGGACAGCGTGTCGATGGTCGAGCGGTCGAGTGTCATGGAGCGTTCCCTGTTCTGGCTGTGGCGGGCCGGCGATCAGCCGGCCGCCTTCTTCTCGGGCGTGTCGGGCAGCGGCTCGCGCATGGTCACGAACTCCTCCGCCGCGGTTGGGTGGATGCCGATGGTGGCATCGAACTGGGCCTTGGTGGCACCGCATTTCATGGCGATGGCGATGCCCTGCATGATCTCGCCGGCATCGGCGCCGACCATGTGGCAGCCGACCACCACGCCGGAATCGCGGCGCACGATCAGCTTCATGAAGGTCTTCTCCTCGCGGCCCGTCAGCGTGTGCTTCAAGGGCGTGAAGCTGCTGGCATAGACGTCGATCTTGCCGAAGCGGTCGCGCGCCTCGGTCTCGGTCAGGCCGATGGTGCCGATGGGCGGCTGGCTGAAGATGGCGGTCGGGATGCCCTCGTAATCGACCGTCGTCGGCTTGTCGTTGAACAGCGTGTTGGCGACGGCCATGCCTTCCTTCAGCGCGACCGGCGTCAGCAGCACGCGGTCGGTGGCGTCGCCCAGCGCGTAGATCGAGTCGACCGAGGTCTTGAAGTGCTCGTCCACGACGATGGCGCCGTTGTCGCGCATCTTCACGCCCGCACCCTCAAGGCCGATGCCGCGCGTGTTGGGCGCGCGGCCGGTCGCGTACATCACCAGATCGGCGCGGGTCTCCTCGCCGTCATGATACTGGACGCTGTACTCGCCGCCGTCCTTCTCGATGCATTCGACCTTGGTGTTCAGGCGGATGGAAATGCCCTTCTTCTGCATCTCCTTGGCTAGGAAGGTGCCCAGATCGGTGTCGAACGAGCGCAGCAGGTGGGGTCCGCGATAGGCGAGCGTCACCTCGCAGCCAAGCCCGGCGAAGACGCCCGCGAACTCGACCGCGATATAGCCGCCGCCGACGATCACGATGCGCTTCGGCAGCGTTTCCAGGTGGAAGGCTTCGTTGGAGGTGATGACATGCTCGCTGCCGCGGAATTCCGGCACCACCGGCCAGCCGCCGGTGGCGACCAGGATGTATTTTGCGGTGACGGTCTTGCCGGCGACCTCGACGGTGTGCGGGTCGACGACCTTGGCGCGGCCTTCGAGGATCGTGACGCCGGGGTTGCGCAGCAGGCGGTCATAGATGCCGTTGAGGCGCGCGATCTCGCGGTCCTTGTTGGCGACCAGCTTGGCCCAGTCGAAGCGCCGCTCGCCCACCGTCCAGCCATAGCCTTCGGCGTCGTGGAAGTCCTCGGCGAAATGCGCGGCGTAGACGAACAGCTTTTTCGGGATGCAGCCGACATTGACGCAGGTGCCGCCCAGATAGCGGTCCTCGGCGACCGCCACCCTGGCGCCGAAATTCGCCGAGAAGCGGCTGGCGCGCACGCCGCCGGAACCGGCGCCGATGGTGAACAGGTCGTAGTCGTACTGGGCCATGATTCTGCGTCCTTGCCTGCGATGCTTGGTTGTAAGCCGCGCCGCCCGGCGCATCAACCGGCGGCGGGGAGTCCGCGCATCCGCTGGCGCCACCGCACCGCGACGGCAGCCCAGGCCAGTATCGCTTCAGCCAGCGGCGCGCCGATGGCGAGCGCCGTTCCGTCGATGCCGGTGGGATAGAAGAAGGCGCTGAACTGTCCGCCCGTCACCGTGAGCACCAGAATCGGCAGGGCGATATAGAGAACCAGCCAATAGACGGCCGCCGCAAGTTCCGCCCGCTGCGTGCGTTGGCCCATGGACGCAAACAGCATGATCGCGATATCGCGCAGCAGGAACAGCAACGCTGCTGCGAGCACGACCTCGAAATGCTGAAGCACCGATGGCGGCATCTCGCCGGCGGACAGATGGTCGACGAGCGCGCCGAAACCCGCCTCGGGCGGCAGGTTCGCGGCCGGCGCCGTTGCCAGAATGGCGAGGGCCAGCAGCACACAGAAGATGGCGTTCAGGGACCAGAGCGGCATCCCTTCCAGCGCGCGTCCCCACGCGCCGGTTCGCAGATCGCGTAAGGCCCGGCGATAGCCGACCAAGTCTTTCGGTTCGACCAGCAGCAGCAGATATGTCCAGGCGGCCGACAGCAAAAAACCGGCCAGGAAGCCCGACCATCGCCAGCCCGGCTCCGACACGAAGCCCAGCAGCCAGCCGGTCAGGAACAGATTGAACAGCGTCCAGGCCCATGGCCGCGCACGGAACTGCAGTGTGGTCCGCATCCGGCGGTAAACGCCAAGCACGGCCCATCCGGCGAAAGCGGCGAAGCTGACCGTCATAAATGCGTCGCCGCCAAGGGCGAGATCGTACCAGTTGCCGCTCGGTTCGAGGACGGTTGCCATCTGGTAAATCACGGCGGGCAGCAGGCCGATGGCCTGAAACAGGCTGACATTCGCGCGTTGCAGGCTTGGGCGGCGGCCGAGATAGACGAGGCTTGAGAGCAACCCCGTCGCATGGCAAAGCAGCGTCACGGCGACCATCAGCACCGCGTCCAGAACGGGGACGCGCCCGGTCGCGAATGTCTCCGCAACCAGGTAGGCCGCGAGGCAGAGACCGCCGCCGAACCAGGCATAGGCGGTGCTGCCGAACAATTTGCCCCAGGCCATGGTCCACGGATCGAGAGCCGAGAGGCGCTGGCCATCCCAGGTGCGGTCGCGAACCTCGCCGATCACCGCCCCGGCGGCAAGCCGCGTGCCCCACAGTACGGCGACGATCCAGAACAGGCCCTCGGCGGCAGACGCCGTGAAGGTGCTCTTCTGTATCGGGTCGTCGCCCGAGACATGAGCCGCGGCGAGGGCGAGGCCGAGGACCAGCGGCATCGCGATCAGCCGCTGGGCGGAGAATTCGAGCCAGAGGTTGCGGCGGAATTCCGGGTTCATGGCAGCCGCTCCGCCGGGGCCGCGCCGCGCAGGCGGGCGAGATAGATGTCTTCCATGCTGTCGCGCGCCTCGCGCAGGCCGATCACCGGCAGGCCGCAATCGATAAGGTGCCGCAACAGGGCCTGCCGGCCCTCGGCATCGCCGGCGAATGTCGCGACGGCCGTTGCGCCGTCGATGACGATGTCGGACAGGCCCGGAAAGCCGTCCAGCGCCGTTGCCAGCCCGTCATGGGCGGCGGCGAGGTCGATCTGCAGCCGCATAGCGGCGGCGGCCGGTGCGGCGATCGGCCGATGGTCGAGGACATGGCCGTTCCCGATCATCAGGACATGGGTGGAGTAGTCCTCAAGTTCCGACAGGATGTGCGATGAGACGACCAGCGTCATGCCGTCGTCGCGCAGCCGGCGCAGCAGGTCGGACAGCAGGTGCCGGGCTTCCGGATCGAGGCCGGCCGCCGGCTCGTCCAGCAGCACGACCTTCGGCTCATGCACGATGGTCTGGGCGATGGCCACGCGCTGGCGCTGGCCGCGCGACAGGGCGCCGGCCTTGCGGTCCATAAGGTCGGCGATGTCCAGGCGCTCGGCGGCGGCGGCGCAGGCAGCACCGCGTTCCGCCGCCGCGATGCCATGCGCCGCGGCGTGATAGGTGAGGCACTGCCGGACCGTCAGATCCTCATAGAGACCGAAGAAGTCCGACAGGTAGCCGAGCCGGGCATGGACCGCGCGGGGATGCTCGGTCACGTCCAGCCCGTCCACCGTCACCCGGCCGGCAAACGGCGTTTCCAGCGCGGCGATGCAGCGCAGCAGCGTCGTCTTGCCGGCGCCGTTCGGACCGACCAGGGCCGTGATCGTACCGGCCGCGATGTGAATCTCGACGCCGTCGAGCGCCCGCGTGCCCGGATACTCGAAGACCAGTCCCTCGACCCGGATCACGCGCGTCCGTCCCCTATTTCCGCGTCACGCCGCCCATGCACAGGTACTTCACCTCAAGGAACTCGTCGATGCCGTATTTCGAGCCCTCGCGGCCGATGCCGGATTCCTTCATGCCGCCGAAGGGGGCGACAGCAGTGGAGATGACGCCCGCATTGACGCCGACGAGACCGTATTCCAGCCCCTCGGAGACACGCCAGATGCGGCCGATATCGCGGCTGTAGAAATAGGAGGCGAGGCCGAACTCGGTGTCGTTCGCCATCCGGATCGCCTCCTCCTCGGTCTTGAAGCGGAACAGCGGCGCCAGGGGTCCGAAGGTCTCCTCGCGCGCGACGGCCATCTTGGTCGTCACATCGGCCAGGATCGTCGGCTCGAAGAAGCTGCTGCCCAGCGCATGGCGCTTGCCGCCGACCACGACGCGCGCGCCCTTGCCCACGGCATCGGCGATGTGCTCCTCGACCTTCTCCACCGCCTTCATGTCGATCAGCGGCCCCTGCGCCACGCCCGGCTCCAGGCCGTTGCCGACCTTCATGGCGCTGACGGTCTGGCTCAGCTTCGCCGCGAATTCCTCATACACGCCGTCCTGCACCAGCAGGCGGTTGGCGCAGACGCAGGTCTGGCCGGTGTTGCGGAACTTGGACGCCATCGCGCCCTCGACCGCGGCGTCCAGGTCGGCGTCGTCGAACACGATGAAGGGCGCGTTGCCGCCCAGTTCCATCGAAACCTTCTTCACCGTGCTTGCCGATTGCTGCAGCAGGATCTTGCCGATCTCGGTGGAGCCGGTGAAGGTCAGCTTGCGGACGATGGGGTTCGAGGTCATCTCGTTGCCGATGGCGCCGGCCGCGCCGGTGACGACGCTGAACACGCCCTTCGGCACGCCCGCACGTTCCGCCAGTTCCGCCAGCGCGAGCGCCGAGAACGGCGTCTGCGAGGCCGGCTTGACGACCATGGTGCAGCCGGCGGCCAGCGCCGGGCCGGCCTTGCGGGTGATCATCGCCGCCGGGAAGTTCCAGGGCGTGATCGCGGCGCAGACGCCGACCGGCTCCTTGGTGACGACGATGCGCCAGTCGGCGTTCGGGGCCGGGATGACGTCGCCATAGACGCGCTTGCCTTCCTCGGCGAACCACTCGATGAACGAGGCGGCATAGGCGATCTCGCCCTTCGATTCCGCAAGCGGCTTGCCCTGCTCGGAGGTCATGAGCACGGCAAGGTCGTCGACATTGTCGTGCATCAGCTTGGCCCAGCGCTGCAGCACCTTGCCGCGCTCATCGGCCGTCTTGGCGCGCCAGGCGGGATAGGCGGCATTCGCCGCCTCGATGGCGGCGCGGGTCTCGTTCGTGCCCATGCGCGGCACGGTGCCCAGAATCTCGCCGGTGGCGGGGTTGTTGACCTCGATCCTGCCGCCGTCCTTGGCGTCGGCCCAGGCACCGTCGATGTAGCATTTCTGCCGGAACAGTGTGGAATCCTTGAGCTGCATGATGCGGCCTCCCAGCATGGCATGTGTTTCCGGCCGACAGGCCGGTTCGGATTGAAAGCGAGTATAGGTGCGGGCGGGCGGGTTCTCCACTGCGCCCGCCGGCGCCGTGGAGTCCGTCCCTTACTGTGCTGCGGCGACGCGGGCCTGGGTGGCGACGCGCCGGGCCTTCAACTCGTCGGCGACCAGGAAGGCGAGTTCCAGCGCCTGATTGGCGTTGAGCCGCGGGTCGCAATGGGTGTGGTAGCGCAGCGACAGGCCGTCATCGCTGATCGCCTGTGCGCCGCCCAGGCACTCGGTCACGTCCTGGCCCGTCATCTCGACATGGATGCCGCCGAGATAGCTGCCCTCGGCCGCATGCACGCCGAACACCTGGCGCACTTCGCGCAGGATCATGTCGAAAGGCCGCGTCTTGTATCCGCTCGACGCCTTGATCGTGTTGCCGTGCATGGGATCGCAGGACCAGACGACCTTGCGGCCCTCGCGCTGAACCTTGCGGATCAGCGCCGGCAGGTGCTTTTCCGCATTGTCCGCGCCCATGCGGCTGATCAGCGTGAGGCGGCCGGGATCGTTCGCCGGGTTCAGCACGTCGATCAGGCGGATCAACTCGTCCGGGTCCATCGTCGGCCCGCATTTCATGCCGATCGGGTTGCGCACGCCGCGCAGGAACTCGACATGGGCGCTGCCGGGCTGGCGGGTCCGGTCGCCGATCCACAGCATATGCGCCGAGCAGTCGTACCAGTGGCCGGTCAGGCTGTCGCGCCGGGTCAGCGCCTGTTCGTACCACAGCAGCAGCGCTTCGTGGCTGGTGTAGAACGAGGTCTCGCGCAGTTGCGGCACGATGTCCGAGGTGATGCCGCAGGCGGTCATGAAGTTGAGCGCCTCGTCGATGCGCTGCGCCAGCTCCTCGTAGCGGTGGCCCTGCGGCCGGTCGCCGACGAAGTCGAGGTTCCAGCGATGCACCTGATGCAGGTCGGCGAAGCCGCCCTGGGCGAAGGCGCGCAGCAGGTTCAGTGTCGAGGCCGCCTGGTGATAGGCGCGCAGCATGCGTTCCGGATCGGGAAGACGCGCCTCGGCGGTGAAGTCGATCTGGTTAACGATGTCGCCGCGATAGCTGGGCAGTTCCTTGTCGCCGACCTTCTCGGTCGGGGCCGAGCGCGGCTTCGCGAACTGGCCGGCCATCCGGCCGACCTTCACCACCGGCACGGCCGCGGCGAAGGTCAGGACGACCGCCATTTGCAGCAGAACCTTGAAGGTGTCGCGGATGTTGTTCGCATGGAACTCGGCGAAGCTCTCGGCGCAGTCGCCGCCCTGCAGCAGGAAGGCCTTGCCCTCCACCACGCGGGCCAGCGACGCGCGCAGGTTGCGGGCCTCGCCGGCGAACACGAGCGGCGGCTGCTTGGCCAGTTCCGCTTCGACCGCGGTCAGCTTTTCCGCGTCCGGATAGGCCGGCACCTGCTCGATCGGCAGGTTGCGCCAGCTATCGACGGTCCATGTCCCGGCCATCTCGGGCTCCACTTTCTGCATCGGTTCCGGTTGCGTTCGGACCGACGCTTTTACGCCTTTTCACCCCTCATATCCACCGCAAATCGGGAGCGGAGCGCCGAGTCGCAAGGGGCATGTCCATCGGCATAGAATGGCGCATGTGACCGAAATGGAGCCCGCCCATGCCGTCCGATTCCGACCGCCGCGCCGCCTTTGCCCGCATGCTGCGCGAGGCCAGACGGGCCGTCGTCTTTACCGGCGCGGGGATCAGCACTGAATCCGGCATTCCCGATTTCCGCAGCCCCGGCGGCATGTGGACGAAGTTCCAGCCGATCCAGTTCCAGGACTTCATGCGGTCGGAGGAGATGCGGCGCGAAACCTGGCGGCGCAAGCTGAACACCGACCCGACGATGCGGGCGGCCGAACCCAATCGCGGCCATCGCGCGGTAGAAAAGCTGGTCCGGACGGGCAAGGTCTCCGCCGTGATCACACAGAATATCGACGGGCTGCATCAGGCGTCCGGCATCCCGGACGAGCGGGTAATCGAACTGCACGGCAATTCGACCTATGCGACCTGTCTCGAATGCGGCCAGCGACACGAACTGGCGCCGATCATGACGGCGTTCGCGGCCGACGAGGCCCTGCCGGAATGCAACGCCTGCGGCAGCGCGTATGTGAAGCCCGCGACGATTTCATTCGGGCAGTCGATGCCCGAGACGGCGATGATGCGCGCCCAGGCCGAGACTCTGGCCTGCGACCTGTTCATCGCCGTGGGGTCGTCGCTTGTGGTCTATCCGGCGGCGGGGTTTCCGGTCATGGCGAAGCAGAACGGGGCCGGGCTGGTGATCCTGAACCGTGAGCCGACCGAACTCGACGGCTATGCCGATATCGTGTTGAACGAGGAAATCGGCCCGCTGTTCGGCGATGTTGTCGGGGTCAACTAAATCGGGTCGCTCGCGTAATATTGGGAAACCATGGGAACCTGTATTGTTCAAACAAGTTGAGAAGGCGATCCGGAAAGCCGGATAAAAGGAGGCGGAACCGGTACATTCCGTGTCCGATGCGACATGAGCCGAAAGTATCGGAGAGCGTTATGCCGGATGAGTATTCCGGTGTCGTGAGTCGGATACTTGATTCGTGAAGCATTCATCCGTCGCAGTGAGTGCGGCGGGTGGGCGGAGCGGTCCCTCTTCACGGAGCGGAGGGATGCTTCGTCGGCACCTCCGGTCCGGCCCCGGATCGGTACTCTCCCCGAGGCGGCCGGGCTGATATTCAGCCCGGCCGTTTGCCTGTCCGCTACAGGGCCGCGTAGCGTTT
>JBFWNZ010000166.1:0-8263 GCA_050250795.1 Alphaproteobacteria bacterium
GCCCTCGATCCGGTAGGTCCGCACCACCGGCACCCGCACAGGGCCGACGAGCGCCTGCTGGCGCGTCTCGCGCTGCTCCAGCGTCAGGCGGCCTGAGAGCGGATAGAGATGCAGGTCGCCGACCGGCTGGGGCGCGGGGCCGGCCCCGGCCGCGTCCTCCGTCTTCATCATGACCATGACGGGCGCGGCACGCGGCATCGGCTGGGCCTCGCGGTTGACGCTGCCCGCCACCAGCCGCACGGCCGCATCGCGATAGGCGACGCCGCTGGTGTTGGTGATGGTCGCGAAGCCGGAGAAGTCGAGCGTCTTGGCGTCGGGTGCGAGCGCGGCGACGTAGTCGGCACGCCAGGTCAAGCCGCCGGTCAGGTAGCGGAGATCGAAGGCCGCGTCGCGCGGGGACTCGCTGTCGACCGCGACGTACAGGGTGGGCCGTTCGGTCAGGCCCGCCGGCAGCGAATCGAACACCAGCCGTCCCGGCACGCCCGTCTCGATCCGGTCGCCGATCTTGAGCACGACGCCGTTGGCTGCGCTCAGAACCTCGGCCTGCTCGACCTTTTCCTGTCCGGTGGCCGGGTTCACCTGAATGACCCGGACGGTGCCGCCGACGGCCCGCTGCAGCAGCGCCTCCGGCGTCAGCAGGTCGAAATTGAAGCTGCGCGACCGGACCGCCAGCGGCGGGCCGCTGCGATCCGCCTCGACCAGCACGGTTTCCGGCTGCATCGCCGTGCTGACCTGCTCGACGGCGATCCGGCTGGCGCCTTTCGGGAGCCGCACCGTGCGCCGGTCGGCGACCAGCGCCAGCCCGTCATTGTAGATGGTCAGGCCGACGGCACCCTGGTCCGGGCTCTCGACCGCAGGGGCCGCTTCCTGGGCCGCGGCCGGCAGACCCGGCGAGATTCCTGCGAGCAGCAGCAGGACAAGGCCCGCGAGGGTTGAGGTGTCGCGCATGGCAATGGGTCCCGTCATGGTGGTCCTTCCGGCTTCGATCCGACGCTATCACCATGACGGAAATAGGGCGCGGCCGGGGCGAATTCAGGTCCTGACGCGGGATTCGGGGCGACGGGGCGCTCTCAACCGGCGATCTCGCGCCGCGCGCGGAGCGCGGCGGTGAGCGTGCCGTCGTCGAGATAGTCGAGTTCGCCGCCCACCGGCACCCCATGCGCGAGCCGGGTGATGCCGACCCCGGTTGCGGCCAGCCGGTCGGCCACGTAATGCGCCGTGGTCTGGCCGTCGACCGTAAGGTTGGTCGCCAGGATCACCTCGGCCACGCCGCCGGCCTGGACGCGGGCGACGAGGCTGCCGATGGCGAGATCCTCCGGTCCGATGCCGTCCAGGGCGGACAGCCGGCCGCCCAGGACATGATAGCGGCCGCGGAACGAGCCCGTGCGGTCGATGGCCCAGAGGTCGCCGACCTCCTCGACGACGCAGAGCAGGCTGCCGTCGCGTTCGGGGTCGGTGCAGATATGGCAGGGGTCGGCGATGTCGATGTTGCCGCAGCGGCCGCAGGTGCGGATCGCGCGGGCCGCCTCGTCCATCGCCGCCGCCAGCGGCGTCAGCAGGCTGTCGCGCCGCTTGATCAGATGCAGCGCGGCCCGGCGGGCGGAGCGCGGCCCCAGCCCCGGCAGGCGGGCGAGCAACTGGATCAGGCGGTCGATCTCGTTCATCGAAGCGCGTTCGCGGCCGCTCAGAAGGGCAGCTTGAATCCCGGCGGCAACTGCAGCCCGCCCATCAGCTTGCTCGTTTCCTCCTGGACGCGGGCCTCGGACTTGGCCTTGGCGTCGTTGATCGCCGCCACCACAAGGTCCTCCAGGATCTCCACCTCGCCATCGGCCAGCAGCGACGGGTCGATACGCAGGCTGCGCGCCTCGCCCTTGCCGTTCAGGACCACGCTCACCATTCCGCCGCCGGCCGTTCCGGTGACCTCCAGTGCCGCCAGGGTCTCCTGAAGCTGGCCCATCTTGGCCTGCATCTCCTGTGCCTGCTTCATCAGCTGGCCGAGATTCTTCATCGGCTATTCCTCTTCCATCTCCACCGGGTCCAGCCCGGCCGTTTCGATATCGGCGGCCAGGTCCGGATCGTGCTCGACCGGATCGCCGAATGCGGTCGCGCGCGCCGTGACCTTGGTGACCTTGGCGCCCGGGAACACATCCTTGACCGCGCGCACCAGATCGTTGCGTTCCGCCGCATCCATCCGGCGGCGTTCGGCGGCGTCCGCCTGCTCCTGCAGGCTGGGTCCGCCGCGTGCGCTCGACACGCTGACGACCCAGCGGGTGCCGGTCCAGTCCGACAGCAGGGTCGATAGACGGTTCACAAGGTCGCGCGGCGCATCCTCGCGCAGCCGCACTTCGATCCGGCCCGGCTCGAAATGGACCGGAAAGACGTCGCGGCGGATATGGTTGTAGAGTAGCGGCTCGCGCTTCTCGCGGAACAACTCGGCGACCGCGGCGAGATCGCGCGGCATCGCGGCATGGATCGCAGCGGGCGCGGCCATGGGGGCCGACATCGCAGGGGCCATCGCAGGGGCCGGCGCGAGGGCGCGTGCCGCGGCCGTCTCGCCGCCGCCCGAAAGCATCGCCGGCGCGGCGGGTGCCGGAGCGGCCGGGCGTGCCGCGCCGCCAGCCGGGATGCTGCCGCCGTCCTTCAGGGCGGCGACAAGATCGCCCGGCGGCGGCAACTCGGCCGCATAGGCCAGCCGCAGCAGCAGCATCTCGGCCGCCTGGCGCGGCTGCGGCGCGTACTGCACCTCGCCCAGCCCCTTCAGCAGCAGTTGCCAGTTGCGCGCCAGAACCGGCATGCGCAGCTTTTCCGCCATCGCGCGGCCGCGGGTGCGCTCGATCTCCGGCGTGTAGGCGGCCTCGGCGATGGACGGCGTCGAGCGCAGCCGGGTCAGCCAGTATGTCGCGTCCAGCAGGTCCTGGATCACGATGACGGGATCGGCGCCGGCCCGGTACATCGCGTCGAACAGGTCCAGCGCGACGGCCACGTCGCCGGCCATCAGCCGGTCGTACAGGTCGAACACCGCGGCGCGGTCGGCGAGGCCGAGCATCTCGCGCACCTGGGCGCCGGTCACGGTGCCGGACCCCAGCGCAATGGCCTGGTCGAGCAGCGACAGCCCGTCGCGGACCGATCCGTCGGCGGCGCGGGCCAGCATGGCGATCGCGTCGGCGTCGATGGCGGCATTCTCGCGTTCCGCGATGCCGGCCAGATGCTGGCCCAGCCGGTCCATCTCCACCCGCCGCAGGTCGAATCGCTGGCAGCGCGACAGCACGGTCACGGGAACGCGCCGGATTTCGGTTGTCGCGAACACGAACAGGACGTGCGCCGGCGGCTCCTCCAGCGTCTTCAGCAGGGCATTGAAGGCCTGCCGCGACAGCATGTGGACCTCGTCCACGATATAGACCTTGTAGCGGGCCGAGACCGGGCGGTAGCGCACGCTCTCGATCAGCTCGCGGATGTCGTCGACGCCGGTGCGGCTGGCGGCGTCCATCTCCATCACATCGACATGCCGGTCCTCGGCGATGGCGGTGCAGTTGGCGCAAGTGCCGCAGGGGCTGACGGTCGGGCCGCCGCTGCCGTCGGGGCCGATGCAGTTGAGCGCGCGGGCGATGATGCGGGCCGTCGTCGTCTTGCCGATGCCGCGCACGCCGGTCAGCATGAAGGCATGCGCGATCCGGCCCGTGCGGATGGCATTCGAGAGCGTGCGGACCAGCGCTTCCTGGCCGATCAGCTCATCGAAATTGGACGGCCGGTACTTGCGCGCCAGCACGCGATAGGCAGTGGACTCGGACTCGGTGCTGTTCAAGGCGCCATGCCGCCGCGGCTCGGTCTTTGGGGGATCGGCGTGGAAGACTGGACTGACGACCCGGGCCGAAACTCGTTACGGCTGCTTCCTTCCGGACCTGACCGGGTTGGCGAGGAGCCCGTCCGCCAGCCAGCCTTCCACGGCCACTATATCAGGACTCGCACCCGATGGGGCAAGGGTTGCGGGCCAGCGGGGCATCATGGGGCCGACGGCGTCCCCGGCGCCCATTGCACGGCCGCGCCTTCCGTGAAAATATCCGCGCCATGAAATCCCCGAACAAATATGCGCTGGGCCGGATCGACCGCGTCGGACATCTCCGAACGGACGAAATCTGGGTCCGCGAGCGGCTTGCCGACCGGGCCACGCGGATTTATCCGATGTGGCGCGCGCGATGCCTCGTGACCGATGGCGACCTGCCGCAGGCGGTGGCCCTGCCGCCGGACGAGGCCCTGCTCGCGATGGCCGAGGGCGTGACCTTCCTGGGCACGGTGGACGGGGTGGCGCATTTCGCGCTCGACCTGTCGCATCACGAGGCGCCGCCGGTGGAACCGGCCGCGGGCGCCTTCCTCGACCTGCGCGCCGTTGGGCCGCGCATGGCCGAGGACGAGGCCTCGGTTCTGGCCTACGCCCGCGCCATGACCACCTGGCACAGCCGCCATCTGTATTGCAGCGTCTGCGGTAGTCCCACGGTGGCCAAGCAGGCGGGACATGTTCGGCAATGCACGAACGAGCGCTGCAACGCCCAATGCTTCCCACGCACCGATCCCGCGGTGATCATGCTGATCCACGATGGCGGCGACCGTGTGGTCCTGGGCCGGCAGAGCCGGTGGCCGGCGGGTCAGCGATCCATCCTCGCCGGCTTCGTCGAGCCCGGCGAGAGCCTGGAGGACGCCGTCGCGCGCGAGGTGTTCGAGGAGGTCGGGCTTCGCATTGCCGACGTCACCTATCATTCTTCCCAGCCCTGGCCCTTTCCGGCCAACATCATGCTGGGGTTCACCGCCCGCGCCACGACCTTCGACATCGATGTGAACACCGACGAACTCGAAGGCGCGTGGTGGTTCAGCCGCGACCGGATCCGCAATTCGCCGGAAAACGACGAATTCCGCCTGCCGCGGCGCGACTCCATCTCGCGGCGGCTGATCGAGGAATGGGCCGCCGGGGACTGCGGCTAGGAGCGGATGCCGAAGGGGAGACCGGCAAGGTGAGTTGGGTCGGGGGACCGGATATCACGCCGGAAGAACTGTCGGCCCAGCACGAACGTCTCGTCCAACTCCATGCCTTTTGGGATGTCCGGCGCGGCATGCGGCGGCTTCCGGCGCGCAGCGACTTCGACGCCGTGGAGTTCCGCCCCTGGATGGGGCATCTGGTGCTGATCGAGGTTTGCGACGGCCCTGCCTTCCGCTATCGCGTGTATGGCAGTGTGCTGGCGGAGACCTTCGGGCGCGACCTGACGGGCAAGACCACCGCCGCCTTGCGCCCGGATGCAAGGCAGACGGTGGAGCGGGAATATGCCGCCGTCTGCGAGCGGCGGCAGCCGCTTTTGATCAGCCACTGGCGCACCGGAATCCGCGGATACGCCCGGTTTTCCAAGCTCGTTCTGCCATTCGCCGAGGATGGCGAGACAGTGGATAGGCTGCTGGTCGGGGCCTATCGGGTCGGCCGCGTGCAGGACGGCGCGGAACCGCCGCTGCGCCAGGCCTTCATCCAGTTGGCGCCGTCCCGATCCTGAAAGGCGTGTCAGCCGGCGTTGCGGCGCGCCCGCTCCGGATGTGCCGGATAGACGCCGAGAATCTTCACTTGCCGGCTGAAGAAGCCCAGTTCCTCCAGCGCGAGGCGGACATTGGTCTGGTCCGGATGGCCCTCGATATCGGCGTAGAACTGGGTTGCCGTGAAGGCGCCGCCGACCATGTAGGATTCCAGCTTCGTCATGTTCACGCCGTTGGTCGCGAAGCCGCCCAGCGCCTTGTAGAGCGCGGCGGGCACGTTTCGCACCTGGAAGACGAAGGTGGTGATCACCGGGCCGGCCTGGGGATCGGGGTCGATCGGCTCGGGCGCCATGACGAGGAAGCGCGTTGTGTTGTGGACGTCGTCCTCGATATCGCTGTGCAGGATGTCGAGTCCGTAGATCTCCGCCGCGAGGGCCGATGCGATGGCCGCTTCGCCAGGGCGCTTCGTTTCGGAAATCTCCTTGGCGGCACCGGCCGTATCGGCATGGACAGTCGCCACCAGCCCGTGCTTGCGCAGGAATTTGCGGCATTGCGACAGGGCGTGGACGTGGCTGTGTACGGTTCGGATGTCCTCGAATCGCGTGCCGCGCGGCGCGAGCAGTTGATGGTTCACCCGCTCGAAATGCTCGCCGACGATATGCAGGCCGGAATCCGGCATCAGGTGGTGGATGTCGGCGACGCGCCCCGCCACCGTGTTCTCGATGGGGATCATGGCGAGCGAGGCCTGTCCGTCCTGTGCGGCGGCGAAGGTGTCTTCGAACGAGCCGCAGGGCAGTGTCGCCATATCGGGGAACATGGCGCGGCAGGCCATGTCGGAATAGGCGCCGGGCTGGCCCTGGAAGGCGATGAGCGGGGATGTGGCTTTGGGCATCGGTTCGGACCTGGGGGCTAGCGGGGCGCCAGCAGCGACCGGGCCCGTTCAAGGTCGGCCGGAGTATCGACGCCGAGCGGAACGGTGTCAACGAGGGCCACGTCGATTCGCATGCCCGCCTCCAGGGCCCGCAACTGCTCCAGCTTCTCGCGCCGCTCCAGACGGCCGGGCAGGAGGGAGACGAATCGGTCGAGCGCTGCCCGCCGATAGGCGTAGAGCCCGATATGGTGATACAGCGGCCCCTCGCCGGACGGCGCGGTCGCGCGGGTGAAGTAAAGCGCCCGCCCGATGCCGGTGGCGGGATCGGGGGCGAACACCGCCTTGACCACATTCGGGTTGGTCGTCTCCGCGGGCTCGCGGATTTCCGCCGCGATGGTGGCGATATCGACGGCCGCATCGGCGAGCGGCGCGAAGACCGCCCGGATCGCCGCCGCCTCGATGGTCGGAAGGTCGCCCTGCACGTTCACGACCGCGTCGTGGCGGCCGGCCGGATCGACACGCGCAAGCGCTTCGCGGATGCGGTCGGAGCCGGAGGGATGCGCCGGGTCGGTCAGGACCGCCCGGCCGCCGGCCGCCGTCACCGCCTCGGCAATGGCCGGCTCTGCGGCCGCCACGAGCACGGGCCCGAGATCGGCTTCCACCGCACGCTGCCAGACATGGACGATCATGGGCCGGCCATGGATATCAGCGAGCGGCTTGTCCGGAAGCCGGCTGGCCGCCAGCCGGGCGGGGATGACGAGGATCGGGTTGTGCGGACGCGTCATGCGCTGCTATGTCCTTATATTCGGCGGGTTGTGGCAAGCCGCCGGGCCGCCGGATGGGTCGATGCGGCATTTTGCCGCGCGAACCGCTTGGGGGCCGTCCGTATGATGCGGCGCCCTTCGTTCAGGAGGGTCGGCGCACCATCGTCGCGGCGCCGGCAAGGATAAACGAACGCAGTCGGAAGGGGTACGCAATGGGGTCCGATCCGTTGTTTCTCAACAAGGTCGCCGCAGCGGTGATCGGTGCGGGCTTGCTGGCAATGACGGCCGGATTCGTGACCCATTTCATCTATCATCCCAAGGTTCATCTTGAGCAGCATGCCTATGCCATCGCGGAGGGTCTTCCGGCCCCCAGCGCGGCGGCGGGCGGCGGCGAGCCGGCAGCGCTGGAGCCGATCGGGCCGATGCTGGCTTCGGCCGATCCGGCCGCGGGCGAGGCGGTGTTCAAGAAGTGCGTCGCCTGCCATACGGCCGAAGACGGCGGTCCCAACAAGGTCGGACCGAATCTGTACGGCATCATCGGCCGCGACATCGCCTCGCATGAGGGCTTCTCCTATTCGGCGGCACTGCAGGGCAAGGAAGGCGGCTGGAACTACGAGGAACTGAACACCTTCCTGCATAAGCCGCAGTCCTTCGCGAAGGGCACCAAGATGACCTTCGCCGGTCTGGCCAAGGCCGAGGATCGCGCCAACGTCATCGCCTATCTGCGCAGCTTGAGCGCCAGCCCGCAGCCGCTGCCCTGAACCGCTACCCGGTCCCGCCGATGACCGAGACCTGCCCGGCCGCCTTCCTCGATCTGGCCGGGCGCATGGCCGATGCGGCGGGTGTCATCGCACGCCGCTATTTCCGCTCGGGCATCGCCGCCGACGACAAGCCCGACGCCAGCCCCGTCACTGCCGCCGACCGCGAGGCCGAGGCGGCGATGCGGGCGATGATCGAGGCCGAGTTTCCCGACCACGGCATCTGGGGCGAGGAATACGGCGTGGTGCGGGGCGAGGCCAAGTATCTGTGGGTGCTCGACCCTATCGACGGCACCAAGGCGTTCATGACCGGGCTGGCCGTGTTCGGCACCCTGATCGCGCTGGCGCGGCGCGTCCGCCCG
>JBFWNZ010000167.1:0-8157 GCA_050250795.1 Alphaproteobacteria bacterium
CGGCGGACGAGTAACCGCAGCAATCAGCTTGACGCCCTGGTAACGCGCGCGATCTTCTCGCCGGACGAATCGCTGGTTCTGACGGCATCGACGGACAAGACCGTGCGCCTGTGGGACATGCGCAGCGGACGGCAACTCGAGCGCTGGAACCATGACAACAGCGTCCATGCAATCGCCTTTTCCGAGAATGGGCGCCTGGTCCTCACCGGCTCGAACGACCGCAAGGCGCGCCTGTTCGACGTCGCGCGCCACTTCGGCCCCACGGCAACCCTTCACTGGTTGCAGCAGCGCGCCAGAACCCTGCTTGAGTTCAATATACGCCAGGCGGGCGTAACGGATCTGGCAGCCCTTCCAGGCTGGCGGCGGAACCAGATCGCGGAATATGCCTTCTTCTCGGCCTTCGGCAACCCCGTGGTGCGCTCGACATCCTACGATCCCGCGACGCAACGGATGTCGGTCGAGATCGGCTCCGACAGCATCGTCGCCCCGAACTTGCGCTACCGGATGGTTGTGCAGGGCTCCATCGCTGCCGACGCATCCCAATCGACGGCCGCCGCACTGCAAGGCGGCCAGCCGGCCATTGCATTCGCATGGGACGGGGCGGCCCTTCAGGCAACCGCCGGCGCGGTCAGCACGGGGAACACCAGCCTCCCGCTGGCAATCGAGGCGGCTTCGACGGACCCTGCCGCCTTGCGATTTCCCGTTCTGCTCGGGCAGGCCACCGGCCCCGAGCGCAGCGATATAAAGCCCGCCAGCGGGCGCTGATGCCGACGGCCCGCCTTCAACCCCCGGCGTAGCCCACGGATTTCAAGGCCTCCTGAATCTCCGCCAGCACTGCCGGATCGTCGATGGTCGCCGGCGCCCGATAGGGCTCGGAATCCGCAATCTTCTGCATCGTGCCGCGCAATATCTTGCCCGACCGGGTCTTCGGCAGGCGCTGGACGACCGTCGCGGTCTTGAAGGCAGCGACCGGCCCGATTTCCTGTCGCACCCTTTGCACGACCTCGCGCACGATCTCCTCCGGCGGACGGTTGACGCCGGCCTTCAGCACCAGGAACCCCAGCGGAAGCTGGCCTTTGAGCTGATCGTACACTCCGATGACCGCGCATTCCGCAACGTCCGGATGGGCCGACAGAACCTCTTCCATCGCGCCCGTGGACAGGCGATGGCCGGCTACGTTGATGATGTCGTCGGTCCGGCCCATGACATAGACGTAGCCGTCCTCATCCATGTAACCGGCATCGGACGTCGTATAGAAGCCGGGGAAATCGTCCATATACGCCTTGCGATAGCGCTCCGGCGCGTTCCACAGCGTGGGAAAGCTGCCCGGCGGCAGCGGCAGGCGCACGCAGATCGCCCCCATCTCGCCCGCCTTGCGCTCGCGATGCGTCTCGGGGTCGAGCACGCGCACGTCGTAACCGGGCACCGGCCGCGTGGGCGAACCCGGCTTCACCGGCAGCATGCCCAGCCCGACGCAGTTCGCGGCGATGGCCCAGCCCGTCTCGGTCTGCCACCAATGGTCGATCACCGGCACATTCAACTTGGTCTCGGCCCATTGCAGCGTATCGGGATCGGTCCGCTCGCCCGCCAGGAACAGCGTATGGAACTTCGACAGATCGTATTTGCCGATCAGCGTGCCGTCCGGGTCGTCGCGCTTGATCGCGCGAAACGCGGTCGGTGCGGTGAACATCGCGTTCACCCCATGCTGTGCGATCACCCGCCAGAAGGCGCCGGCATCCGGCGTTCCCACCGGCTTGCCCTCGTACAGGATGGTGGTGCAGCCATGGAACAGCGGGCCATAGACGATATAGGAATGCCCCACGACCCAGCCGATATCGGACGCGGCCCAGTACACGTCGCCCGGCTTCATCCCATAGACGTTCTGCATCGACCATTTCAGCGCGACGATGTGGCCGCCATTGTCGCGGACCACCCCCTTCGGCTGGCCCGTCGTGCCCGAGGTGTAGAGGATGTAAAGCGGGTCGGTCGCCTTGACCGTCACGCATCCGGCCGGACGGGCCGCCGCCATGGCCTCGTGCCAGTCGCGGTCGCGGCCCTCGATCAGGTCGCAGCGATGCTGTTCGCGCTGCAGGACCAGGACGGCTCCGACCTTATGCGTCGCATGCGCAATGGCCTCGTCGACCATCGGCTTGTAGGCGACGATGCGTCCCGGCTCGATGCCGCACGAGGCCGTGACGATGGCCGCAGGCTGGGCATCGTCGATGCGGGTGGCAAGCTCATGCGGCGCGAAGCCGCCGAAAACCACCGAATGAACCGCACCCAGACGCGCGCAGCCGAGCATGGCGACAACCGCCTCGGGAACCATCGGCATATAGATGATGACACGGTCGCCCGTGCCGACGCCCATATCGCGCAACGCGCCCGCGAACTTGGCCGTCTCCGCCTGGAGGTCGCGATAGGTAAGGCTGCGCACCGTACCGGTAACGGGACTGTCGTAGATCAGAGCCGGCTGGTCCCCCCGCCCTTCCTCGACATGCCGGTCCACGGCGTTAAAGCAGGTGTTGCATTCGGCCCCGACGAACCAGCGGTAGAACGGCGCGGCCGACGCATCCAGCACCCGGTCCCAGCGCTTCGTCCAGCGCACCTGCTCGGCCGCTTCGGCCCAGAATCCTTCGGGGTCCGCAATCGAACGGCGGAACGCCTCATCCAAACGGCTGCTCATCTCGACGGCACTCCTGCGACCGGGTCTTCTGCGTTCGGTGGCGCGGACCCGTTGCGGCGTTTCGTCCCCCTGGCGGCGGAATTATAGGATGCCCGCGACGGATGCAATATCGGGCATCTGCTGTGCACGCAGGAAGCTTGCCCGCCTCCCCGCCGCCGTGGCATTTGAGCGCGCCCACAGAGACAGAGGACCGACGATGCGGCACCTGACCGACGAGCAGATCGCCATCCGCAACATGACCCGCGAGTTCGTGCGCAAAGAAATCACGCCCCATGCCGCCGAATGGGACCGCACCGAGACCGTTCCGGTCGAAACCTTGCGGAAAGCCGGTGAACTCGGCCTGTTCGGCGTGACGATGCCGACGGAGTGGGGCGGTGCGGGCGCGGATTTCCTCTCCTATGTCCTGGCCGTCGAGGAACTGGCCTATGGCGATGCCGGCGTCTGCAACACGATCTGCGCCACGAACTCCTATGGCTTCAAGCTGCGCGACTACGGCACGGCGAAGCAGAAGGACGAGTTCCTGACGCCGGTGGCGAGCGGGCAGGCGGTCGGCTGCATGCTGTTGACCGAACCGCAGGCCGGCTCGGACGCCGCCAACCTGCGCACTCGCGCGGTCCTCAAGGGCGACCGCTGGATCGTCAACGGCATGAAGCGATTCATCACCTCGGGCCGCACGGCCGGCTATGCGGTGCTGGTCGCCGTGACCGAGCCGGGAATCGGCAAGAAGGGCATTTCCGCCTTCCTGATCCGGACCGACCAGCCCGGCTATCGCGTCCTGCGCGCCGAATCCAAGCTGGGGCATCGCGCCAACGACACCTGCGAAGTCGCCCTGGAGGACCTTGAGGTCTCCGCCGAGAACATGCTCGGCAAGCCCGGCGAGGGTCTGAAGATCGCGTTGTCGGGCCTCGACAGCGGCCGCATCGCCGTGGCCGCGCAATCGGTCGGCGTGGCGCGGGCCGCCTTCGACGCCGCCTTCCGCTATGCCCAGGAGCGTGAGGCGTTCGGCAAGAAAATCTATCAGCACCAGGCCGTTGCCTTCTCCATCGCCGAGATGGCGACGGAGATCGAGGTGGCGCGCCAGATGTGCCACCACACGGCCGGCCTCAAGCAGGCCCAGATCCACTGCATCAAGAAAGCCTCGATTTCCAAGCTATTCGCCTCGCAGATGGCGGAACGGGTGTGCTCCAAGGCCATCCAGGTGCATGGCGGATACGGCTTCGTGCAGGACTTCCCCGTCGAGAAGTATTACCGCGATGCCCGCGTGTTCCAGCTCTATGACGGCACCAACGAGGTCCAGAAGATTCTGATTTCGCGCGAGCTGGCGGCGGGCCGGTAAGAGTCAGTAGTTAAGCTCCGCCATCCGATAGGCGATCCGGCGCTTCGCCGGCTCGATGCGGTCGAGCGCGCGAAGCGCCAGATTGCGCAGCTTGGCCGGGCCGTCGCGCAGGGTCGCGACGCGCGTCATCCGGTCGGTGAGACGGACGACATCCTCGGCAACCGGCCGGCGCTGCGCGTCATACCGGCGCAGCGCGGCATCCGCGTCGCCGCCGCCATAGGCCGCCGCCAGTGCCGGCGCCAGGGCAAGCGCGTCCTGGATGCCGATGTTCATTCCCTGCCCGCCTGCCGGGCTATGGACATGCGCCGCGTCCCCGGCCAGCAGGACGCGTCCTTTCCGGAATCGATCCGCAACGCGGTGATGGATACGGAACCGCGATGACCAGAGCACGCTATCGACCCGCTCCGCCGCCGATGGCCCGCGCGCGTCCAGCAGTCGCTGCACATCGTCCTGATTCGGACGTTCCCGCGCATCCTCCGCGGTCGCAACGATCCGGAACCGGTGTCCCGGCAGCGGCACCATCAGCATCATGCCTTCGGTCGACAGGAACAGGCGCACGGCATCCGGGCCGAGCGGGCCCGACAGGCGGACATCCGCGAGGATGAAGGACTCCTGATAGCGCCCGCCTGCAAATCCGATCTCCGCACGCTGGCGCACAATGCTGTTCATGCCGTCGCAGCCGACGATCCAGCGGGCCCGGATCGTCCCGGACGGCGTACCGCCGCCGGTCGCGACGGTTGCAAGAACACCGTCCGGACGGACGGAAAGATCGAGGATTTCGATACCCCGGACGACGGCACCGCCCAACTCGTGAAGCCGGTCGCGCAACGCCGTCTCGGTCATGTCCTGCGGCAGCATGAGAAGAAACGGATACGCCGTCGGCAATGCGCCGAACTCCAGGGTCAGCAAGGTCCGGTCGCGATCGTAGATGCAGGCCTTCGGGACCCGCAGCCCCTGTGCAACCAGGCGCGGCACCGTCCCTGTCGGCTCCAGGCACTCCAGCGTCCGCGCATGCAGCACCGCGGCGCGCGACGTGTTCTGCCCTTCGGCCATCCGGTCGACCAGAAGGAACGGCACGCCGCGCATGGCCAGTCCGAGCGCCAGCGCCAGCCCCGTGGGTCCGGCCCCGACGATCAGAACTACGGTCGATGCGGGCAACATGGCATCAATGTCGGCTGCCCGACGACACCGGACAAGGGTGCAGGCCCGAGAGACGCACAAGACCGGTGCAATGGGCTACACTGCCGGCGGGCAGGACGCGACGCGTAAAGAGGTTCGATATGCGCGAAGAACTTCAGCAGCTTAAGAAGTATATCTACGAGGACGGATGGATCAGCGCGAACGAGGTGGCCGTGCTGCGTCGCCTGTTCACCGACGGTGCCGACAGGGACGAGGCGGACCTCCTCATGGACCTCAACACCATTCTGTCGGACATGGTCCCTTATCCTCAGGAATTCAGCGACCTGTATATCAAAGCCCTCACCGCCTACGTTATCGGCAAGGACGGGCTGATTGCGCCCGACACCTGGGAGTGGCTGAAGACGAACATCCTCAAGGACAATCGCGTGGACCGGCTGGAGCGCCGGCTGCTCGACGCCATCGCCGCCAGGGCGCAGCGCCTTCCGGGCGATTTCAGCGCCTATCGACGCTGACGGCTTGTCTGGCGGGAAAAGCTTTGATACACCTCGCGCAGCCTTAGGGGAGTAGCCTCCGGAGCAAGTCGCATCCGGGTCCGCATCAACAGGCTTGGCCGGTTTCCGGTCATGGTGCGGGCGGCCCTGTCAGGGTTTGGCGAGACCTTCGGCACCGGACGAACGGCATGCAGGGCCGCGGTCGTCCGCGTGCCCTTGTGTCTCGCGGTCCTGCGCATGGAGCCCACCGCAATGGCTGCCGAGTTCATTCTCGTCTTCCTGACCGTGTTCCTCGCCGAACTTGGCGACAAGACCCAGCTCGCAACGCTTCTGTTTGCCGGCGACGGCGCCCGCGGCCCGTGGCTGGTCTTTGCCGCCGCCTCCGCCGCCCTGGTCGCCACGACGGCGATCGCCGTGCTGGTCGGCGGCGTCGCCGCGCGATTCATCGATCCGGCCCTTCTGAAGCTGATGGCCGGGATCGGCTTTATCGCCATCGGTATCTGGAGTCTGGCCGGATACTTCCTGCGGGGATAGCGGCCATAGCGTCGCTTGACTCCCATCCTCCACCGCAGGAACGATGCGGGTCGCATGCAGATCGAGGGGGAACGGCCGTGACAACCAGCCCATACAATCAGGACCTGGATCGGAACGCGGCCAATTATGTTCCGCTCAGCCCGCTGTCCTTTCTGCGGCGCAGTGCTTTCGTCTATCCAGACCGGATCGCGGTCGTGCACGGCGACCGGCGCCAGACCTGGGCCGAGACCTATGCGCGGGCGCGCCGGCTGGCCAGTGCATTGACCCGTCGCGGCATCGGCAAGAACGACACCGTTGCCGTCATGGGCGCCAATACCCCCGAGCTGTACGAGGCGCATTTCGGCGTCCCGATGGCGGGGGCCGTTCTCAACGCGCTCAACACCCGGCTCGACTCCGCCACCATCGCCTTCATCCTGGAGCATGGGGATGCGAAGGCGCTGCTCACGGACCGGGAGTTCGCCGCGACGATCAAGGCAGCGCTGGCACAGACCAAGGCCCGGCCATTCGTGATCGACATCGACGATCCCCTGGCCGACAGCGGCGACCTGCTGGGCGAGATGGACTACGAAGCCTTCCTCGCCACGGGCGACCCCGGCTTCGACTGGGAACTGCCCGGGGATGAGTGGGACTCCATCGCGCTGAACTACACTTCGGGCACGACAGGCAATCCCAAGGGCGTCGTCTATCATCACCGCGGCGCCTATCTGCTGGCGCTCGGCAATGTCATGTCATGGGGTATGGGCCAGCAGGTGAACTATCTCTGGACCCTGCCGATGTTTCATTGCAACGGCTGGTGCTTTCCCTGGACGCTCGCAGCCATCGCCGGCACGAGCGTCTGTCTGCGCAAGGTGCAGCCGAAGGCCATCTTCGATGCTATCGCCGAACAGGGGGTCACGCATTTCTGCGGCGCCCCGGTCGTTCTGAACATGCTGGTCAACGCGAAACCGCAGGAGCGGCGCCCGCTGCCCCGCACGGTCGAGGTGATGACCGCCGCCGCGCCGCCGCCGCCGGCTGTGTTGCAGCGGATGGAGGCAGAGGGCTTCCACATCACGCATGTCTACGGCCTGACGGAATCCTATGGCCCGGCCGTGATGTGCGCCTGGCAGGACGAATGGGATGCCCTGTCGCCGGAGGACAAGGCACAGAAGAAAGCGCGCCAGGGCGTGCCATACCACGTCCTCGACGACCTGATGGTCGCAGACGCAAAGACGCTGGCACCCGTAGAGCGCGATGGTGAGACCATGGGCGAGGTCTTCATGCGCGGCAACATCGTGATGAAGGGCTACCTGAAGAACCTGAAGGCGACCGAAGAAGCGTTCGCCGGGGGCTGGTTCCACACCGGCGATCTGGGCGTCTGGCATCCCGACGGCTATATCGCGCTCAAGGACCGCTCGAAGGACATCATCATCTCCGGCGGCGAAAACATCTCGACCATCGAAGTGGAGGAGACGCTCTACCGGCATCCCAAGGTGCTGGAGGCAGCGGTGGTGGCCAAGCCCGACGACCATTGGGGCGAGGTGCCATGCGCCTTCGTCACGCTGAAGGAGGGGGAAGCCGCGACCGAAGCGGAAATCGTGTCCTTCTGCCGCTCGATCATGGCGCATTACAAATGCCCCAAGCAGGTCGTGTTCGGCCCGCTGCCCAAGACCTCGACCGGCAAGGTGCAGAAATTCGTGCTGCGCGACCGGGCGAAGACCGGTGCGACCGCCTCCTAGGCTTCATTCCTCCAAAAACGTCGCAAAGCCGGATACGGGCTCGCGCGCGGTCCGAAGCCGGTTCTCGGCAGCGTCGGCGTCCTCGTGCCCAAGGGCCATCCCGCAGACCACCTCGCGGCCGGCATCCAAGCCGAGCACCTGTCGCACCACGTCGCCATAGGGGTTGAAGGCGGCCTGCGGGCAGGAATGCAGCCCACTCCCCCGTGCCGCCAGCATCACATTCTGGATGAACATTCCGGAGTCGAGCCAGCTGCACCA
>JBFWNZ010000168.1:0-8043 GCA_050250795.1 Alphaproteobacteria bacterium
GCCCGGCCGTCGTCAACCGGGCTTCGACCGCACCGCCATCGGCCATATCGGCTTCCAGACGCCCGTTCCACGCATCCAGCGGCCCATCTCCTCGCACGGAGAGACGCAGCGGCCTTGCCTGTTCCGGACCGACCCCCAGCAACGGCCAGAGCGGGCTATCGCCCGTCAGCGATGCCTCAGCGTCGATCCGCAGCCGTCCCGGCGCACTGAAGCTGTGCGCAGCGTCCAACGTCAGACGGTCGCCCTCCGGGGCGACGCCTTGCACATCGAGCACCACGGAACCCTCGGCCGCAGCCACTCGCGCATGCCCCGACGCACGCAGCCGATGCGGAACGGCTCCCGGCGATGTCGCAAGCACGATCTCGGGCAGGTCGAACTGTTCGATCCGGATCGCAACCGGCGGCCGGGGAAACAGACCGCCATCGGACCCGGTATCCGTTTGCACAGAGGGCAGCACGACCGACAGGCGCGCAGCACGGACGGTGCCGAGTTGCAGGACGCCATGAACGAGTTGCCAGGGCGACCAGGATACGGACGCATCCTGCACCTCGACGTCCAGCCCATCGGCGTCGCGATAGACGATCCGGTCGGCCCGCACCTCACGCCACAGCGAACCGCTCAAGCCCTCGACCGCCACCGCGTCGCCAGCCAAGGATGCCAGCCACCGCAGCCCTCCATCCGTCGCGGTCAGCCACGCAATGCCACCCGCCAGGCCGAGCAGGGCCGCGGCCCCTCCGGCCAGCAGCCTGGGCAGCCGCCGCGCGGCTTTGCGGCGGTCCTTTGCATCATCAGTCGCGGTCATCAGAAAGCTTGCCCGAAACTCACATAAAACTGGAACGCATCGTCGATGTCGTCCCGTCGGTTCAAAGGGGTCGCGATGTCCAGCCGGATCGGTCCGAAATCGCTGTAGTAGCGGAAGCCGAGGCCCGCTCCCCACAGCATGTCGCCCTCATCCAGGCGCGGCACCGTGTCTTCATAGACATTGCCCCCTTCGATAAACGGGACAAGGCCGAAGGGCCCGGCGATACGCGTACGAAGCTCAAGCCCGACCTCTGCCGCCGAACGGCCGCCGAGCGGTATGGCGTTCTGGTTCAGCGGCCCGGCCATCTGGAACTCATAGCCCCGGATCGAACCGCCGCCCCCTGCGTAAAAGCGCTTGCCCGGGGGCAGCCGGTCGCGCTCCTCGCCCATGATCGAGGCAATCCGCGCGCGAGCGGCCAGGACGAACCGATCCGCGTCGTCGAGACTCAAATACTGCGAGCCTGCGACGCTGGCGCTGAGAAACCGGGAATCGGTCGGGCCCACCCCGATATAGGGGGTCAATCCGAACTCCACCCGGCTGCCGGAGACCGGATCGAGCGGGTTGTCCGAACTGTCGCGACGGAGGATGCCGCGCAGTCCGAGCAGCGCATTCATGCCTTCCTCGGTCGGCGCATCGTCGATATGGCTGAGGTCGAAACTAGGCCCGACCGTCGCCGACCAGTGTTCGAGGAAGCGCCGCTCGACGCCGGCGAAGGCCGTCCCGCGATACTCGTTATACGCCTCGGTGGTCGCCCGCTTGATCTCCAGCTCGCTCACGAAATCCTGCCGCGGCGCCAGGAAATAAGGGTTGCGGAAGCTTCCCTCTAGCCCCTGCTCGATCTGGGCCGCCTGTGCCGCGATGCGCAGCTTCTCGCCCTCATGCAGCAGGTTTCGATGTTCCCATTGTACGCGGCCGCCAAAACCGACATCGGTGGAATAGCTGACACCGGCACCGATGGAACGATGGGGCCGTTCCGCGACCGTGATCGCCATATCGACGCTGCCATCCGGCTTGACCGGCCCGACCGGCTCGATCGAAGCCCGCTCGAACACATCCGCCTCGGCCAAGGCGCGACGCGTGGCTTCAACCTGGCGCTGGTCGAAGCGCGCGCCCGGTTCCCATTCAACGAGCTTGCGCAGATAGCTCTCGCGTACATCGCTCAACCCTTCGACCCGCGCGGTGCCGAAGCTGGCGGCTGCACCTGGATCGACACGAAACGTCACCTTCATTGTCTTGCGGTCTGGATCGATGACCGTTCGGCGCGACGCAATCTCGGCAAAGGGATAACCGGCCTCGCGGTAGGACATTCGCAAACCGCCCTCGGCACTCAAAACCGGCTGCGCCGCCGCAACCTGACCGATCTCCAGGTTCAACCGTTCGAGCGTCTCGTCCGTGGCCGGCCGCGATGCGCCTTCGCCTTCGGCGATAAGCACCTCTTCCAGGACATAGGCCGGCCCGGAATCGATGGTGAAAACAAGTTCGGCGCCGTCCTCGGTCTCGCGAATGTCCTGACGGGCGGTCCCGTCATAATAGCCTTCCGAGCGCAGCACCTGGACGAAGCGCTCCAGATCGGTATCCGCCCGCCGCACCAGGGCCGTGCGCGAGGGCGGCGGCTCGTCGATCAATCGCTGGGCAAGGCTGACCTCACGCAATCGTCCCTCAAGGTCGTCAGCCCCTTCCATCCGGACAGTATATGGATACCGCTCCGAAGTCGGGAGCGCCTGGACGGCAGCAGAACCCGAATTCGATGAAGAGAGAACATCAGGCGTCGAACATCCGCCCAAGAATAGAAGGAACGAAACCGCAGTTAATGCGGAAATAATACCTCTATCTTGAATGGCAGGATGCCATCGCAACTGGCACTCTCCTGTAGCGGCCCGCATTGGATCGGTCGCAATTCTTAGAAGCGACTTATGCCTGTTGTAGCTTTTCGTTTCAGTGCGGTCAAAAATTCCTGCCCGCCCCGCGTGACGATCCTTTAAACCGGCGCCGCCCGACCAATATGGGAGCAGCAACCGATCATTGCGAGCGGACGGAGACCGCTTGCACAGAATGAATGGGGCCATCGCGTGAGCAGAGACCCGTATGAGGTTCTGGGCGTCGCGAAGGACGCGACACCGGACGATATCCGCAAGGCCTATCGCGGCCTTGCGAAGAAGCTGCATCCCGATCTCAATCCGGGGGATTCCAAGGCCGCCGATCGCTTTCGCGAAGTCTCCGCTGCCTACGAATTGCTGGGCGATGCGGACAAGCGCGGCCGTTTCGACCGCGGCGAAATCGACGCCAGCGGCGCCGAGCGGCCGCCGCAGCGTCAATACTATCGCGAATATGCCGACACCGACGGCGCGCGGCACTATCGCAGCAATGCCGGTTTCCAGGATTTCGGGGATGCCTCGGACCTGTTTGCCGATTTGTTCGGGCAAGGCGGTACGCGGTCCGGTCCCCGACGCGGAATGGACAGCCGCTACAGTCTGGAACTGGACTTCCTGGAAGCCGTAAAAGGCGGCCGCAAACGCATCACGATGCCCGACGGGCAGACGCTCGATCTCAACATTCCCGCCGGCGTCGCCGACGGACAGGTGCTGCGGCTCAAGGGCAAGGGCATGCCCGGGCGTGGCGACGCGCCCGCCGGCGACGCCCTGGTCGAGATCGCGATCCGGCCCCACCCGCAGTTCGAGCGCCGCGGCGACGACATCCACACCGCCCTGCCGATCAGCCTGGACGAAGCGATCCTCGGCGGAAAGATCGAGGTTGCCACCGTGGATGGCCGCGTCGCCGTGACGGTCCCCAAAGGGGCCGCCAACGGCCAGGTTCTGCGCCTGCGCGGCAAGGGCGTGCAGCGTGCGGACGGAAAGCATGGCGACCAGTTCGTGATGCTGACCGTCGTCATGCCGTCCCAGATCGACCCCGAGCTTGAGACATTCATCAAAAGCTGGCGGGACAAGCATGGCTACACGGTGCGCAGATAGGAGAGGACGACGCCGATGACACTGACTGAGACGCAGGTGCTGGCGCGCATCGAACGCCTTTCGGTCACAAGGCTGCAAAGCTGGATCGAAATGGGCTGCGTAAGGCCGGCCGCCGGTCGGGACGCCGCCGCCTACAGCGAGGCCGATCTTGCCCGCCTGCGGTTGCTCTGCGAATTGGTGGACGATCTGGCCATCGACGAAGCGGCTCTGCCGGTCGTCCTCTCGCTCCTCGACCAGGTGCACGGGTTGCGACGGCAATTGCGGCTGCTCGCCGAAGCCGTGGAACAGCAGCCGGCCGCCGTCCGCAATGCCGTGGCTCGTCATATGCGCGGCCTTGCGGAGCGCTGACGCCCGCGCTAGCAACATCGGACGGGGAACGATCCGTCCCGCCCTGCCGTTGGATCGGATAACCGCCCGATAGAAAACGAATCAACGAGCCGCCGGTGCGTATCCTCACATACAACGTGCATAGCTGCATCGGTACCGATGGACGCTGCTCTCCCGAACGGATCGTCGATGTCATCGCCGCCTGCGAACCGGATGTCGTCTGCCTGCAGGAACTGGATGTCGGCCGCGCCAAAACCGGCGGCGTCGACCAAGCCCATCTGATCGGCCGGGGCCTGGGCATGGAGATGCATTTCCATGCCGCCGTCCGCGTGATGGAGGAACAGTTCGGCGACGCGATCCTCACCTCCCTGCCGTCGCGGCTGGTGCGTGCGGGCCCCCTGCCCGGGCTGTCCGGCATGCCGCTGGGACGCTGGGGCGAGACGCGTGGCGCGCTGTGGGCCGACATCGATACCGGCGGCGCACATGTGCAGGTGATCAACACCCATCTCGGCCTTCGCCCGCGCGAGCAGATGGTCCAGATGCCGGCGCTTGCCGGTCCCGACTGGCTGGGCCATCCCGACTGCATCGATCCGGTCCTGCTCGCCGGGGACTTCAATGCCTTTCCCGGCACCCGTGCCTATCGCTATCTCGCCTCGTTCCTCGACGACACCCAATGCGCGCCGGCCGTGCGGCAACCCCGCGCGACCTTCCCCGGCCGGGCACCGATGATTCGCATCGACCATGTTTTCAGCCGCGGCCCCATTGAGGTCGTCTCCGCACATGTCGTCCGGACGCGGCTGTCGCGCGTCGCCTCCGATCATTTGCCCCTGTTGGTCGAGGTTCGGATTCCGCCGGCGCAAGCCATTGTATCCGGCCGCGATTCGCACCGAACGTCCGATACCGATCTGGGGGAACGCCCTTAGCCTGCAAACCGTTGATATAGCGGCTCGCCGGCGTCGGCAGCCGGCCCGCCACCGGCGGCGCCAAACGCCCGAACGGAGTTGCAGAGGTGAGCGCTGCCACGGACACGGCAAGCAGGTCGGACAGCGTCAACTGGCGATGGTGGACGAAAGCCGGCCTCACCGTTGCGGCAATCGCACTCTCGGCCTTCCTGCTCCACAGGGCTCTGTCCAGCTACAGCGCAGACGAACTCGCCGAAGCGGTTCGCGCCGTTCCATTCATTCGGCTTGCGCTGGCGGTTTTGTTCGCGGCAGCCAGCTATGCCTGTCTCACGCTCTTCGATGCCCTTGCCGTGCGCTATGTCGGGGGCCGCATCGGTTATCCCCGCATCGCGCTGGCCTCTTTCATCAGCCTCTCTCTCGGCCACAATATCGGCTTCGCCGGATTGAGCAGCGGCGCCATCCGCTATCGCTTCTACAGCCGCTGGGGCCTCACCACGGAAGATGTGGCGAAGATCATCCTGTTTTGCGGCGTGACCGTCGCCGTCGGTCTCGCGACGCTCGCCGGAGCGGCCCTGGTCCTGCAGCCCGACCTGGCCACCGAGACCCTCGGATTGTCACGCGATGGTTGCATCGCGCTAGGCGCTGGCTGCCTTGCTGCTGTGGGTGGTTACCTGGCCATGGCCGCGGCAGTGCGCCAACCGCTGCGCATTCGCCGTTGGAGCTTCGAGATGCCGACATTGCGGGTCGCAATGCTCCAGGTGGCGGTGGGAACGGTCAACTTCGCTCTGGTCGCCGCCTGCCTGCATCAAGCGCTGGCCGCAGTGTCGGATATTCCTTACGCGGCGGTCGCATCGGTCTATGTCATCGCCAATGTGGCGACGCTGGTCACGCATGTGCCGGGCGGCCTGGGCGTGATCGAGAGCGTCGTGCTGCATCTGGTACCGGCGGCCCAGGTCATCGGCGCCGTCCTCGTCTTCCGGATCGTCTATTTCCTGCTGCCGCTCGCCCTGGGCAGTGCCGTCTTCGCCGTGACGGAGACGGTCTTCCGGCTGCGCCGCTAGACCGGCTCGCGACGCGCGAACAGCCGGCGCCAGGTGCGCCGGACGATCCCCCTCGGATCGAACAGCCGGCGCGGATCGAGGAACCAGGTGCCGGGCATCGGTTCCGTCGGCCCTGGAACCTGCATGGCAGCATGCAGCCGAAGGCCCCGCGGGTTGACGTTCAGCCGTTCCACAGCCTTCAGAAGCGACCCCTCCGCGGCGAGAGCGGCCGCGAACGCCGCGGGCGCCACATCGAGATGCTCGGCGATCAGCCGGTCGCGAAACCGCGCCACCGCCGAGCGTGCGGCCCGGTCGGATGCGTCGATCGCCAGATCGCATTCCGTATCGACGCAGATCGAGCGGTTGTTGAGGTTCGACGACCCGATCCGCAGCAGACGGTCATCGACAACGATGACCTTCGAATGAATCTGGATGGAACAATCGCCGTCAGGTCCGGGTACGGCCGGATAATAGACACGGAACCGGCCGTATCGGTCGGCCCGCCGAAGCCGCCGGATCATCCGCTCGCCGTTGCTCCCCATGACCAGTTGCTCGACCAGGCCGTGGGATGCGCGCGTCATGATCACCAGGACCTCGGGCCCGTCCCGCTCCAGGAGACGGCGGCGCAGCGCACGCCTGACATACCCCGCCGTGAGGTATTGCGCCTCGATATAGATCGACCGCTTGGCGGCCCGGATCATATCCCGGGTCAACCGCGCCGCCTCGCGCACCGAGCGCTGGCCACGCCAGCGGGGCGCGCTGCGGGCAATGGCCACCCGCTGCTGGCGGAAATCCGGCGGCAGATCCTGCGGCCAAATATCCTCACCGCTACGTTGCGGCCGCGAGAGGATCTCGCCCGTCGCCATCCGCCACCGCTCGCGCGCCAGATCGCCGACGGACATGGCAGCATCGCCATCGACGATCATCTGCACGTCATGCACCGGGGCATAGCACACCCCTTCCGAAACCCGCAGCGGATGCTGCGCGGCGTGGCTGGCATCGTCCCAACGGCGCAGGGTCAGGTCGATCCCGCCGACGAATGCCACCGCATCGTCGACCACGACAATCTTTTGATGATGCGAGGCATAGAAGGGATGCTGGGCATCGAGCCGGACCCGAATCCGCGGATGATCCTGCCAGTCTGCGCCGAAAAGCAGAGGCCCAGGCGCGCCGGGGGCATGCACCACGGCAACGCTCCAGACCAGCACATTCACCACGAGTTCGGGATTGCGTTCCACCAGAAGCCGCAGCAACGGCCCGAGAGGGAGCGCTGCCTCGCCGTCCTCGATATCCGGCCGCAGGCGAATGCCGCCATCGAAGCCCCAGCCGACGATCAGGATGGACTGCCGCGCCTGCCGTAACGCCGAATCGAGCTGCGCGAAGTATTCCGCCCCATCGACAAGCGCCGCCGCACGACCGGCGGTTTCGATGCGCCAGCAGTTACGATCCTGCTCGAAAACGGGTTCTGCAGGCACGGCCGGACTTGCGGGTATCGCTCCGCGCATGGCCGCAGACAAGGATATGACATTCGACATCGATCATCCCCAGCCGAGCGACATGCCGCCCGCGCCAGTGAAATGCATGTCGATGGGATTGGTTCCAATCGTTCCGGGCGCGTCACCCCCGGCCGATGAACGGCATCTTCGTCGCCATCACCGTCATGAACTGGACATTCGCGTCGAGCGGCAGGCTGGCCATATAGGACACCGCGCTGGCCGCATGTTCCACATCCATCCGGGCTTCCGGCATCATCCTCCCATCGGCCTGGGCGACGCCCTCGGCCATGCGGGCGGTCATGTCGGTGGCGGCGTTGCCGATATCGATCTGCCCGCAGGCGATGTCGAAGGCGCGCCCGTCGAGCGAAGCCGATTTGGTCAGTCCGGTAATCGCGTGCTTGGTCGCCGTATAGGGCGCGGAGTTCGGCCGCGGCGCGTGGGCGGAAACCGAGCCGTTATTGATGATGCGCCCGCCGCGCGGGGTCTGGCTCTTCATCAGCGCGAACG
>JBFWNZ010000169.1:0-8032 GCA_050250795.1 Alphaproteobacteria bacterium
CCAGATGTCGCTGCCGGACCCTCTCGCTCTGGCCTGTATAAGCTGTTCCGTCCGTTGTTGAGCAGCCGCGAGATCATGCTCAATGCCGGGGGCAGCCGGACGTTGAAGTGTCATCGACCAGTTCTGATGATTCCCACAAAGCCGAAGCGGATCCGCCGGAGCACTTAACATAACGCCACTCTCCCATATCGCACTGTAGGGGCTGACGCGGAAGCATCCGTCTGGATCGCGGTGTGCCCTGAGGACGGCTTCGTCATACGAGATGGTAACAGGCGTCTGATACTGTCGGCCGGTCGAAATTTCGGTCAAGTACGCGCCTTCAGGAAGAGAGTTGATCGTCAGCGTTCTTGACGAGGAACATGCTGAGGTTGCTGCCACAATAAGCATAAAAAGTATCGCGCGCATTGAAGTCGCCCCAACCTTGCGCTGTAAGGCTAGCGGAACAGCACGCAAACGTCGAGGTCTGGAGAGCGCCTGCTACCGTCCCTCCACCACCCGCTTCAGATTCCCCAACCCCGTCTCGAACTCCTTCCCCACCATCCGGTCCATGTTGCAGACCACGCCCATCAGCTTGGACAGGTACGGGCTGGGGCCGTGCATGGCCCAGGTAACTTCGGTGCCGCCGGGCTGGGGGGTGAGGGTGAATTCGGCGGTGTTGCGGGCCTTGAAGGGCTTGAGGAAGGTGAGGCGGATGACAATGCGCGTGGGCGGCACCGATTCCACGATCTCCATCCGGCCCTCGCCGACGAGGCGGTTGCCGGCCCAGGCATAGCTGGCATCGACGCCGGCCGTCCGCGTGCCGTATTCGCGGCGCATCGCCGGGTCCTTGCCCTCCCAGGGCGACCAGGCGGCCCAGGTGCGGAAACCGTTGATATGCGGGAAGATCGCCTCAGGCGGCGCGGCGATGAACGCCCTACGCTCGATGCGGAAGCTGTCGGGCCGGGTGGCCGCGTAGGCCAGCAGGGCGGCGAGCGCCAGCGCGCCCAGCCCGGCGACGGCGATCAGGGCTTCGGCCATGCGGTCCTCCCCCGGTGCAGGGCCTCAGGATAGCGCGGCGGCGGGCGCCGCGACAGGCGGAGAATGTTCGCTTTATGTTCTTGCGCCGCCGCCTCCGGCACCCGATATCCAGGGTTTCCGGATCGAGGCGGCAAAGGCCGGGCGCGCGGCATGATGACATTTGCGAACATCGCGGCGATGCGCGGGTCAAGTCCGCGTATGACGGTCTTCGGCTGGCGCCCTCCCTCTCTGCCGTCATGGCCGGACTCGATCCGGCCATCCGGCGCGACCGGCAGAGCGGAGCCACGGCGATGTTAACATTTGCGGCCATCGCAGCAGATACGCGGGTCAAGCCCGCGCATGACGGCCTCGGGTTGGCGCCCTCCCTTTCCTGCGTCATGGCCGGGCTCGACCCGGCCATCCGGCGCGACCGGCACGGCGCAGGCGGGACGATGTTGACATTTGCGGCCTTTCCGCGCGCCGGCGACCGGCAGCGATGACAATTGATGACATCGCGCGATGCCCGCCGGGGCCGCATGTGCCGGCGCCCGCTGGCGGATGTTTACATTTTCCGCCCAGCCACCTCATCCTGAGCCTGACGAAGGACGGGGCGCTCCCGGGCGGCGAGCCGCTCATGCTTCGTCAGGCTCAGCATGAGGGTGAGGGCAAGGCCGGGAAACGCACGCCCGGAGCGGCCCGGCGATGACAAATGATGACATCGCGCGACCGCCGCCGGGACCGCACGTACCGGCGCCTGTTGACAGATGTTTACATCCGCGCGGCCATCGCGGCGCGGCCTTCGGCCTCCAGCGCGGCGGTGGCGGGTTCGATGGCGGCCTCCAGCCGGCGCAGGACATCGCGGCGGTCGAGGCCCGGCTCGATGGGCGGCAGGAACTGGACGATCACGGTGCCCGGCCGGCGGGTGAAGCTGTTGCGCGGCCAGACGAGGCCGGAGTTGAGCGCCACCGGCACCGCCGGCACCGCCGCCGACTGGTAGATGCCGGCCACGCCCGGCAGGTATTTGGCGCTGGCGCCGGGCGCGGTGCGGGTACCCTGGGGAAAGATGATAATGGAGCGGCCGGCGGCCGCGCGGTCGCGCACCCGGTTCAGCATCGAGATCATCGCGCGGGCCTTGCCGCCGCGGTCGATGCCGACCATGCCGACCCGCCACAGATACCAGCCGACGAAGGGGATGCGGAACAGCTCGCGCTTCAGCACGTAGCAGCAATCGGGAAACAGCAGGTAGAGCAGCAGCGTCTCATAGGCCGATTGGTGCTTGGACGCGACGATGACCGGCCCCGCCGGCAGGTTTTCCCGCCCGCGCAGCTCATAGCGGATGCCGGCGACATGGCGGGCGATGGCGATGGCGCCGCAGGCCCAGACCGCGCAGAGCCGGGCGAAGACGCGGCGCGGCAGCAGCATCAGCGGCACGAAGAACGGCCCGAGCAGCAGGGTCCAGCCGATGAAGACGGCCTGGAAGGCGAGCGAGCGCAGCAGGATCATGTCGCCGCTCCTGTGTCCGGCAGCAGGTCGAGCAGGTCGTGAACGCCCTGGCGCAGCACGGCCGCCAGCAGCTTGTGGTACTCGCCGACCACGAGCCGCGCCGTGCCGGGGAACTGCCACCAGCGGTCGGCCATCACCCGCTCGGGAAACACCGGATGCGGCAGGATTTCCGCCTCGGGCATCGCCGACTGGAACTCGAACAGGCTGCGCGGCATGTGATAGTTGGCGGTGACGAGGCGCAGCGAGCGATAGCCCTCCTGCTTCATCCAGGCGGCCGTCTCCTCGGCGTTGCCGCGGGTGTCGTCGGCGCTGTAGCCCAGCACGATGCAGCAGTCGAAGCCCTGGGGGTTGCGCCGCGACTGCTGCAACAGTTCGCGCACCTCCACCCCCTGATGGACGCCCGAGACGAACAGCTTCTTCGCCTTGCCCTCGGCCAGCAGGCCGATGCCGGCATCGAGGCGCAGGCTGCCGCCGGTCAGCACCACGATGGCGTCGGTCGCGGCGTCCGGCGGCGGCGTGTCGGAATCCGGCAGGCTGGCGGCGAAGACCAGCAGACCCACCGCCCACAGCCCGACCAGCGCGGCCAGCGGCCCCAGGACGGCGAGCGGTCCGCCCCGCGTGCGGCGCCGGCTCATCGGCCCGCCCCCGTCACGGCAGCCGCCGCAGCGCCCGCAGCACGGTGTGCCGCGTGGTCGTCATGGCGATCAGGCTGGCCAGCAGCGGCACCAGCAGAAGCAGCGGCCACTGCCAGACCGGGACATGCGCATCGGCCAGCAGGGCCGCGTCCACATCCGCCGCGACATGCGACAGCCCGGCCAGCACGGCCGCGGCCAGCAGCGCGCCGCCGACGCTGCCGCGCAGCGCCATCGCCAGCGCATGGCGCTGGAACTGGCGCGCGATATAGGAATCCTGGGCGCCCATCAGGTGCAGCACCTCGATCACGTCGCGATGTACGGCAAGGCCGCTGCGCACCGCGAACACCACCACCATCATCATGGCGAGCCCGATGAGCGCGACCGCGCCCAGCGCCAGCATCTCCAGCGACTGCACCAGATGCAGCATCTGCGCGCGCCACAGATCGTGGCTGTTCAGCTCGGCCTCGGGCACCGCCTTGGCCAGCCGGACGCGCGCCTCGTCCAGGTCGGGCGCGGCGTCGGGCTTGAGCCGCACATCGATCAGCCGCGGCAGGGGCAGGTCGATGGCCGAGACGCCGCCGCCCAGCCAGGGCTCCAGCATCTGGGCCAGCCGCGGCACCGGCACCGCCGTCACCTCGGCCACGCCCGGGGTGTGGCGCATCACGTCGACGGCGGCGGCGACCCGTGCCTCCAGCTCGGCCTCCGCCTCGTCCTCCAGCGGCGGCACCTGCACCGTCAGCGTGTTGGACAGGCCGGCATCCCAGCCCAGCGCCACCGCGCCCAGCAGCATCGCGCCGGCGCTGGTAACGGTGGCGAGAAACACCATCACCCCGATCAACCAGGGCAGCAGCCGCGTCGAGGTGTCGCGGGCGAGCGGCAGGTCGGAACGCGCGCGAAGCACCACCCTAATACTCCCGCGGCCGGGACCGGACGGCCAGCTGGCCGTCCTCCAGATGCAGCAGCGGATGGTCGAACCGCTCGATCAGCGCCTCGTTATGGGTGGCGATGACGATGGTCGTGCCCATCCGGTTCAGCTCCTCGAACAGATAGAGCAGGCGCACCGCGATGGCGTCGTCCACATTGCCCGTCGGCTCGTCGGCGAGCAGCAGGCTGGGCCGGCCGATCACCGCGCGGGCGATGGCAACGCGCTGCTGCTGGCCGCCCGACAGGGTGGGCGGCCGGGCGTTCATCTGCTCCGCCAGCCCGACCCAGGCAAGCAGCTCACTGACATGCTTGCGGATCATGTCCTCGCTGCGCCCGGCCACGCGCAGCGGCAGCGCCACATTGTCGAAGGCCGACAGATGACCCAGCAGCCGGAAATCCTGGAACACCACGCCGATGCGCCGGCGCAGCCCCGGCAGCTCCTCGCGCCGGATCGTCGCCACGTCGCGGTCGAACAGGGTGATGAGGCCGCGACTCGGGCGAGTCGCGAGGTACATCAGCTTAAGCAGCGAGGATTTTCCGGCCCCGCTCGGCCCGGTGACGAATCGGAAGGCGCCCGGCGGCAGCTCGAAGCTGATATCCGTCAGGACTTCCGGCCCGGTGCCGTAGCGCATGCCCACGTTTTCGAAGCGCACCACCTTTGCGCGGTTCCCGGCCCATGTTTGAGGGGTTCGCAGCCCGCATCGCACCGCCGGATGCGGGCGGCGATGAACATCGCATGGATATCCGGAGGGGGTAAAGCGCCCCGTCCTTGCCAGCCGAATCCCGAAAACCTAGACTTCGCCGCACGTCCTGTGTAAGCCGCAGCTGATATTCGGGGTTTCCGCGCCGGCATGATTCTGACCTGTCCCAGCTGCAGCACGAAGTTCAACGTCAAGGACGAGGCGCTGCTTCCCAACGGCCGCAAGGTGCGTTGCAGCCGCTGCGCCCATTCCTGGCACGCGATGCCGGATGGCGGCGCGGCCGAGGCGCCTGCGAAACCGGCGCCCGCCAAGGCGGCGCCGAAGCCGGCGAAACGGCCGGCCGCCGTACCGCCGCCGCCGCCCACCGACGATTTCGACAGCGATGGCGCGGGCGAGGATCCGCCGCCCTTCGGCATGCTGGGCGCCGAGCCGGAGGCCGCCGCCGCGCCGGCATCGCCGCGCGGCCGGCGCGAGCGCATGCCGCCGCCGCCCATGGACGACCCGCCGCCGATCCCGCCCGAATCGCGCTTCCAGCCGCGCGAGACGCCGAAGGAGAAGAGCGGCAGCCTGAAATGGTGGATTCTGCTGCTGGTGCTGATCTTCGCGGTCGGCATCGGCGGCGTGGCCATGCGCAAGACCATCGTCGCCTTCTATCCGCCGGCGGCGAAGCTGTTCTCGATGATCGGGCTCAGCACCGACATGCTCGGCCACGGGCTGAAGATATTGACCCCGACCGCGACCCAGCGGGTCGATGCCGGCGGCCGCCGCGTGGTCGAGATTCACGGCCAGATCGAGAACACCGCCGGCATCGAGATCGACGTGCCGGTGCTGCGCGCAGCACTGCTCGACAGCCGCGGCCAGGAGCTGCGCAGCTGGACCTTCCACGCCGCGCAGCCGCATATCCTGCCCGGCGAGAAGGTCGATTACGCGACCGACATCGCCGCCCCGCCCGCCGGCGCGACCGACATCAACATCACCTTCACCTCCGCCGACGAGCCACCCGTGGCGGCGAAGGGGCCGGCGACCGCACCCAAGATGGCGGGCGAGCATCCGGCCGTGCCGGCCGCGACCGCACCGCCGGCAGCGGCGCCGCATGCCGCGCCCCCGGCACCCGAGCAGGCGATGCCATCTCCGCCGATGCCGATGCAGGGTCCGGCCGAGACTCCGGCAGCAACCCCGGCGCCGCCCGCAGCCCAGCATTGAGCCTGGCGCTGCGGCGGCGCGGCGCACCTGGATTGTGAGCCTTGCGGCTGCGGCCTATACTCCGCGGCCAAATCACCGACACCGACATGACGAACTGCTAGAGGGGTACCCGAACCATGGCCGCCGTGGAGGAATCCAGCGTCGCCGACACCCGCCGCCGCGTCGTCGCCGACACCATCGCGCGCATCCGCCGGATCGAACAGACCGAGGGCGTCAACAAGGCCAGCATGGAGAAGATCAAGGCCGAGATGATGGGGCTCGCCGACCGGAAGGACCTGTTCCCGGAGAGCGATTTTCCCTATCCGGACGGCGATTCCGTCCAGGTCCGCTATCTCGTCCATGAAGAGCCGGGCGACGAGTTCACGCTCTATATGAACTCGATGAAGCCGGGCAAGACCGCCAACCCGCACGACCATTCGGATTCCTGGGCCGTCGTCGTCGCGGTCGAGGGCGAGGAAGTGAACAAGATCTGGAACGTCGTCCAGGAAGACCGCGCCGCCGGAACCGCCACGCTGGAGCTGGCGCAGGAGGTGGTGGTCAAGCCGGGCGTCGGCATGGCCTTCCTGCCCTATGAGGTGCATTCGATCGCCGTCGTCGGCAAGGATCCGACGATGCATCTGCACCTCTACCGCAAGTCGCTGGAATCGCTGACCGGCCGGCGCGGCTTCAACATGGAGCGCGGCATCATGTACGACTTCGCCGCACCGGGTAAGACCGTCGGCAAGGCCTGAGCCGACCCCGTTCCGCCGAGGCCGCCCCTGGGCCGGCTACCGCCTATCCCGCCAGAACCGCCGGGCGTCCGCCGCGACGCCCGGCCCCTTCTTCGAGGAACCTTATCGATGACAGCCAAGACCATCGACGCCCCCGCTCTCAAGCAGCGCCTGCGCGACCTCATCAAAGGCAAGGGGGGCGAACTGGCCTTCCTCGACCTGCGCGAGGACGGCCAGCGCGGCATGGGCCATCCGCTGCTGTCGGTCGGCCTGCACTATTCGGTCATGGAAGCCGTGATCGGCCGTCTCGTGCCGCGGCAGGCGACGCCGATCATCCTGATGGATGCCGGCGACGGCGTGTCCGAGCGGGCCGCCCCGCGGCTGGCCGCGCTCGGCTATAGCGACGTCACCATCCTGAAGGGCGGCGTCGAAGCGTGGAAGGCAGCCGGCTACGAGCTGTTCATGGGCCACAACGTCGTCAGCAAGTCCTTCGGCGAGGCCGTGGAGCACGCGAACCACACGCCGTCGATCCCGGCGGAAGAGCTGAAGGCGATGAAGGACCGGGGCGAGAAGTTCGTCGTGCTCGACGGCCGCACGCCGCAGGAGCACAACCGCCAGTGCCTGCCCGGCGGCGTCAGCGTTCCGAACGCCGAACTCGTCTACCGCGTCCACGATCTCGCGCCCGATGCCGACACCACGGTCGTGGTGAACTGCGCCGGCCGCACGCGCAGCATCATCGGCGCCCAGACGCTGCGCAACGCGCGCATCCCGAACAAGGTCATCGCCTTCCGCAACGGCACCATGGGCTGGACGCTGGCCGGCTACACGCCGCAGACCGGCAGCACGCTGACCTATGGCCCGGTCACGCCCGACGGCCTGAAGCAGTCCCAGGCCTGGGCCGCCGACATGCGCAAGCGCTATGGCGTCGGCACGGTCGACCGCAAGACGATGGAGGAATGGCGCAAGGATACCAGCCGCACGACCTACGTCTTCGACGTGCGCGACGAGCGCGAGTATCCGAACGGCCATGTGCCGGGCGCCCGGCCGATCGCGGGCGGCCAGCTGGTACAGACCACCGACGAGTGGATGGGCGCGCGCGGCGCGCGCGTCGTGCTAACCGACGACACCGGCGTGCGCGCGAGCGTCACCGGCCACTGGCTGGCCCAGATGGGCTGGGACGTCTATGTGCTCGACGGCGGCCTGGGGTCGGGCGAAGTGTCGCGCGATCCCTATGTCGAGTCGGTGCTGGGGATCGTGTCCATCGACACCCCCGAGGTGTCGGCCATGGACCTGAAGGCGATGCTGGATGCCGGCGTGGCCGTCGTCCGCGACGCCGGGCCGGGCCTGGCGTGCCGCAACG
>JBFWNZ010000170.1:0-8024 GCA_050250795.1 Alphaproteobacteria bacterium
GCGCTGGGCCTGTGCGGCGTGACCTCGGCGGACCGGCTCGACTCCTCCTTCGTGCGCCCGGCGCGCGCCGTGCGCGCACCGCATGTCGTCAGCGCGCTGCCGCTGATCGATATTCCCAGCCCGCGCTACTGACCGGCGCTACCACATCCGGGTCTTGCGGCTCTCCAGCACGCCGGCGTCGTATTCGGCGGCCGTCATGCCGGTCTTCGCATGGTCGCGCAGCCATTCGCCCGGCGTGGGCAGGCGCGAGCGCTCGATCCGGTAGTCGTCTTCCCACAGCTTCGAGCGGATCAGCGCCTTGGCGCAGTGGGTATAGGCCTCGACCACCTCGATCAGGATCGCGGCGCGCGGCGGCTTGCCATGCGCCTCCATCGTCGCCAGCAGGTCGGGATCGGTGGTCAGCCGCGCCCGGCCGTTGACGCGGATGGTCTCGTTGACGCCGGGGATGAAGAAGATCAGCCCGACATCCGGGTTCGCCACCAGGTTGGCGATCGAATCCAGCCGGTTGTTGCCGGGGCGGTCGGGGATCGCCAGCGTCTTCGGGTCCAGGACCTTCACGAAGCCTGGGAAATCGCCGCGCGGCGAGGCGTCGGCACCGACACCGCCCGGCCCGCTGGTCGCCATCACCAGAAAGGGCGATAGCCCGATGAACTCCGCGATATGCCGGTCGATATGGTCGATCTGCTTGCCCTGCGAGATTGCGGAGGGCGCCCCGTAATGGGCGCGCAGTGCCTCGGCGTCCGCGATCTCGGTGTCGTTTCGGCCGTCTGGCATCCTCGTGGTCCCGGTCCGTTGCTGCGTCGCGCCCAGCCTATCGTGTGGGGACGCGGGCGCAAAGGTCGCAGGCTCCGCCGCAGATTCCTCGACCCGCGCATCGCATCCGCGTTAGGATCGTCCGGACAAGTTAGGGACCGGACGGTCCGCAAAGAAGCCATCGGGAAACGGACCAGAAGCGCATGAACGAGATGAGGGCAGCCGCGCCCAAGACCGTCACCGACCTGACGGGCGCGGCCCGCGGGCGAAAGCATATCGGCATCGTCGGCGCCGGGGCGGCGGGCCTTTGCACCGCCAAATACATGAAGCAGGCCGGCTTCGACGTCACCCTGTTCGAGATCGGCACGCAGATCGGCGGCCTGTGGTGCTTCCGCAACGACAGCGGCCGCTCCTCGGCCTACAGCACGCTCCACATCAACACCTCGAAGGGTGTGACGCATTTCCACGATCTGGATTTCGATCCCGACGTGCAGGACTTCCCCGACCATCGCGACATGCACCGCTATCTCGTGCAGTACGCGGACCGTTTCGGCGTCACGCCGCATATCCGCTTCAAGAGCGAGGTGATCGACGTCCGCCCGGCGTTCACGCCGGGGCGCGAGGCGCCGCGCTGGGAGGTGGAGACCGTCAACGGCGAGGTGTTCGCCTTCGACGCCGTCTGCGTCGCTACCGGGCATCTGACGAAGCCGATGCATGTCCCCATGTTCCGGGACGAATTCAAGGGCGAGTACGTTCACAGCCAGGATTACAAGGATCCGGCGCCCTTCCTCGGAAAGCGGGTCTGCATCGTCGGCGTCGGCAACAGCGCCTGCGATATTTCCGGCGACCTTTGCGCGACGGCGCCGCGTTGCGTGCTGGTGGCGCGGTCCGGCGTGATCGTGCTGCCGAAGCTGCTGTTCGGCCTGCCTTTCACCGATATCAGCAACTGCATCCAGCAGGCCTGGATTCCCCAGGCCATCCGCCGCCGCCTGATCCGCTTCCTCACCTGGATCGCGCATGGCGACATGCAGAAGCTGGGCTTCAAGCCGGTGGGCCAGCGCACCCATGTCACCAGCAACGGCACCATCGTTACCGACATCCGCTACAACCGCATGCAGATCAAGCACGGGATCGAGCGGATCGAGGGCAAGACGATCCATTTCAGCGACGGCACGGCGGAGGAGTTCGACACCCTGATCGCCGCCACCGGCTATCTGATCGAACTGCCCTTCATCAAGCCGGAGGTGGTGCCGCTCACCGGCAACCGCATCGACCTGTGGCAGCGGATGGTGCCGCCCGACTGGCCGGGGCTGTATTTCGTGGGCATGCTCAATCCGGATACCGCGCTGAACATGCTGTATGAGCGCCAGGTTCCGATCATCCGCGACATCGAACTCGGCACCTTCATGCTGCCGAGCCGCGACGAGATGTGGGAGGACATCCGCCGCAAGGAGGCGTGGGTGAAGCGCCATTACAAGGACACGCCCCGCCACACCATCGAGGAAGAGCACATCCCCTATTTCATGGGGCTGCGCAAGGCGCGGCTGCAATCCTGGCTGCGGATGCGCCGCCGCGGGGCCGCCGCCGCCGAGACCGCGCGCGCCGCGTGACCCCGGATGGATCGCGAACGGGGGCCGCGTCCGTGACGGCGCCGGCCGATGAGCATGCCCTGGGCATACGCCGGGGCATCGGCAGCATGCTGGCCTCGGGCATCGTGCTCGCCTTCAGCGACACCGTGATGAAGGGGCTGACCGTCGCCATGCCGCCGCCCCAACTGGCGGCGACGCGCGCGGGCATCGCCTGCGTGCTGATCGTCGGTTTCCTGTGGTTCCGCCGCGAGCTGGCGAGCCTGCGGGTGGGGAACTGGAAGGGGCAGTCGGTCCGTGCGGCGCTGTTCGGCGCCAATACGGTGCTGCTGCTGATGGCCTTCAAATACATGCCCCTGGCCGACGCGATGGCGCTGCAATTCGCCAATCCCCTGTTCATCACGGCGCTGGCGCCCTTCATGCTGGGCGAGCGGATCGGCTGGCGCCGCTGGGCGGCCGTGGCCGCGGGGTTCGTCGGGGTCGTGCTGATCGTGCGACCGACCGGCGAGACCCGCGACCTCATCGCGTTGCTGCCCTTGGGGTCGGCGGTCTGCGCGGCATTGCGCGATATCGTGACGCGGAAAATCTGCGCCACGGAGACGACGGGGTCGATGCTGCTGACGGGGATGGTCGGCGTCTGCCTGCTTGGGGGTGTCGCATCGCCCCTCGGATGGATCGCGCCCGACGCATCCATGCTCGCCTGGGTGGCCCTGGGCTCGGTCTTGCAGTCGCTCGGGCTGATCTTCGGCATTCGCGCCTTTCGCTGGGCCGATGCCTCCATCGTCGCGCCCTTCCGCTATTGCGCGCTGATCTGGGTGACGATCCTGGGCTTCGTCGTGTTCGGCGAGATTCCGGCGACGCATGTGTTTGCGGGTATCGCCCTGGTGGTGGCCGCTAACCTCTACATCTTCCATCGCGAGACGCGGCGGCGGCACCGGGGTTGAAGCCGCTGGAAACAAGGCATATCGTCCTGCCTCCGGGGCAGGGGCCCTGCCGCAGCCCGCCGACAGATGCTTACATTTTCCGGCCGTCCGCGCGGCCGAGGGGACGCCATGCCTGAGGGAACCAGCACCGAAACCGTGACCCTGTCCGACGGCAGCAGCCATCCGCTGCCGTATCTGAACATGAAGGTGTCGGGCGAGGGCGAGACCGTGGTGCTGATCCATGGCGGTCTGGGCTCGTGGAAGCACTGGGTCCGCAACATCGAACCGCTGTCGAAGGTCTGCCGCGTGCATGCGCTGGACCAACTGGCCTATGGCGAATCCGGACCGGTCGAGCCGGGCATCTCCAGCGACGACTATCTCGAACTCACCTATCGCGCCTTGCTCAAGGCGTTTCCGGGGGACGAGCCGATCACCTTCATCGGCTTTTCCTTCGGGGCCTCCACGGCGGGCGACATGGCGCGCCGCTTCGGATCGCGCACCCGCCGGCTTGCGGTGATGGGCCCGGCCGGCCTCGGCAGCAGTGCGGCACGCAAGCTGGAACTGCGCAGCTACAAGGCGGCGCGGAACGATCCGGCGCTCTATCGCGACACGCTGCGCCACAATCTGCTTCAGCTGATGCTGGCCCATCCGGAATCGGTGGACGAGGCGACCCTCGACATCCAGCAATACTGCGTCGAGCACACGCGCTACGACAGCCGGCGCGTCAGCTGGAAAACCTATCTGAAGGACGCCCTGCCGCAGCTGACCTGCCCGGTCATGCTGATCTGGGGCGAACTGGACACCTCGGCGGTGCCCAGCATCGCCGCCCGCACCCAGATCGTGCTGGACGCCCGGCCGGACACGCGGGTCGAGATGATCCGCAATGCCGGCCATTGGGTGCAGTATGAGGCGGCCGACGCGGTGAACCGGCTGCTGGCCGAGTTCATCGCGACGACCTGACGGGGCGGGGCCTTACGCCCCTTCGATGACGAAGAACATCATGTCGGCCGCGCCTTCGCGGTGCGCCTTCGCGGCCTGGTATTCGGCCGAGTTATAATAGGCGGTCGCGGTCTCGACGTCCTTGAACTCGATCAGCACGTTGCGCTGGCGCGGCGCCTGGCCTTCCAGCGGCACGACCTTGCCGCCGCGGGTCAGGAACTTGCCGCCGTACTTGGCGCAGGCCACGGTCGCTCCCTCCGCATACTTCTTGTAGCGCTCGGGATCGGTGACGTTCACCTGGGCAACGACATAGGCGACCATCGGCGCCTCTCCTTTCTTGGTGTTCGGAAGGGCGGAGCCTAACATGGGTCCGCCCGCCCGTGTATTCTGCCGCAGCAATAAACGACGAGGAAACGGCCATGCCGCATGCAACGACCGATGATGGCGTGAAGCTCTATTACGAGGAGACGGGAAAAGGCACGCCCATCCTGTTCATCCACGAATTCGCGGGCGACCATCGCAGCTGGGAACCCCAGATACGCTATTTCGCGCGCCGCTACCGCTGCATCACCTACAACGCCCGCGGCTATCCGCCCTCGGACGTTCCGGCCAATGCGTCCGCCTATGGCCAGGCGCGGGCCGTTGCCGATGCGCGCTCGATCCTCGACCATCTCAAGATCGACAAGGCGCATGTCGTCGGCCTGTCGATGGGCGGGTTCTGCGCCCTGCATTTCGGCATGACGCATCCCGAGCGGTCGCTGTCCGTCACCATCGGCGGCTGCGGCTATGGCGCGCAGCCGGGCACGCGCGAGAAATTCGTCGAGGAATGCGGCCTCTGCGCCGAGATGTTCGAGAATTCGGGCACCGAGACGACGGTCGCGAAATACGCCTTCGGCCCGACGCGGGTGCAGTTCCTGAACAAGGACCCGCGCGGCTTCGAGGAGTTCCGCAGCCAGTTCGCGGAGCATGACAAGACGGGCTCGGCCAACACCCAGCGCGGTGTGCAGATGCAGCGGCCGTCGCTCTACGACCTTGTCGACAAGATGAAGGCGATGCAGGTTCCCGCCCTCATTATCACCGGCGACGAGGACGAGCCCTGCCTGGAGCCGGGCCTGCTGATGAAGCGGTCGATCCCGCGCTCGGGGCTGGTGGTCATTCCCCAGACCGGCCATGCCTGCAATCTGGAGGAGCCGGACGCCTTCAACCGCGCGGTGCAGGAATTCATAACCGCCGTCGAGACCGGCGGCTGGATGACCCGCGACCCGCGCGCAAAGGTCGGCGAAATCCTGGGGATGAAGCAGGGGTAGGGGTACACCACTCTTTGCCGTCATGCCCGCGAAAGCGGGCATCCAGGGCCAGCGGCACCATGCCGGTCGCCCTGGATTCCGGCTCTACGCTTCGCTGCGGCCGGAATGACGGCGTTGGGTGTGGCTGGCTTTCTTTTCAGGCGGCTGCTGGTGGTTCGGTCACGATCAGGGCGTCGAGCGCGGCGACGCCCTGTCCCTCGGGCAGCACGACCAGCGGGTTGATGTCGATGCTCTGGATCGTATCGGCGTTCTCCGCCGCATAGGCGGAGAGGCGGGACAGCGCGCGGGCCAGCGCCGGCACATCCGCCGGTGCGCGGCCGCGGGCGCCGGCCAGCAGCGGATAGCCCTTGATCGACCGGATCATGGCCAGCGCGTCCGCCTCGTCGAAGGGGGCGAGGCGGAAGGTCACGTCGCCCATGATCTCGGTGAAGATGCCGCCAAGGCCGAACATGACCACCGGCCCGAACACCGGATCGCGCTGCACGCCGAGAATGGTCTCCACGCCGCCGGAGATCATCCGGGCGGCCAGCACGCCGTCGACATGCGCCGCCGGGGCATGGCGGAAGGCGTTTTCCATGATCGCGGCATAGCCTGCGCGCACGGCCCCGGCATCGGCCAGGTTCAGCATCACGCCGCCTGCTTCGGATTTATGCGGGATGTCGGCCGAGACGATCTTGAGCACGACCGGATAGCCGATGGAGTCGGCGGCGGCCACGGCCTCGTCGGCGCTGCGCGCCAGCTTTTCTTCGGATGACGGCACGCCGGCCGCCGCGAGCAGGGCCTTCGCCTCGGCCTCGTTGTAGCGGCCTGGCCGCAGCCTCGGGGCGCCCGAGGGCGGCGGCAGGGCGGGCAGGCCGCGGGCGAAGCCGCGCCCGATCTTGAGCACGGCCGCCACCGTCTCGACCGCGCGCGACGGGTCCTCGACGATGGGGAAGCCCGCCTCCTCGAAGATGCGCTTGTTGCGGTCGGGGCCCAGCACGCTCAGCACGAACAGCCGGTCCGGAAAGGCGCGGCGGACCGGCTGCAGCGCGTCCAGCACCATCGCCGACAGCCGGTCGGAATAGGGCAGGCTGGTGAAGAACCCGACCACCGCGTCGTAACCGCCCTCGGCGAAGATCGCCTCGAAGAAGGTCGTGGTCATGCTGAAGTCGTTATAGACCTGGGCGGTGAAATCCACCGGGTTGCGCGTCGCTGCGAAAGGGACCAGCGCCTTGAGGCGCTCCTGCGTCGCCTCGGGCATCGGCGGCATCTCAAGGCCCGCATCGGCGGCGGCGTCCGCCATCAGGATGCCCGCGCCGCCCGAGATGGTGGCGATGGCGAAGCGGTCGCCGGCCGGGATGGTTCCGGCGCTGCACAGATAGGCGACGTCGATCAGTTCGGCGGCCGTCCGCACGCGCAGGACGTTATAACGTTCGAATACGGCATCGTAGATGCGGTCGGCCCCGGCGAGCGAGGCGGTATGCGAGGCGGCGGCGAGGCCGCCCACCTCGGAGCGTCCGACCTTCTGGATGATCACCGGCTTGCCGCGGTCATAGGCCAGTTGCAGCGCGGCGCGGAACTTGTCGCCGTCCTTGCAGCCCTCCATGTAACCCGCGATGACCTGGGTGTCGTCGTCCAGCGCCAGATAGGCGAGGCAGTCCGCGACATCGACATCCGCCTCGTTGCCCGTCGTGGCGCAGAAGCTGAAGCCAAGGCCGCGCTCCCGGCCGAGCACGAAGCAATGGGCGCCGAAGGCGCCGCTCTGGGTCACGAGGCCGACATTGCCGGGACGGGGGCGCCCGTGGTCGATGCTGGTGGAGAATGTGGCGTAGAGCTGGGCGCGGGCGTTGAAGAAGCCCAGGCAGTTCGGGCCCAGGATGCGCATCCCGCTCTCATGCGCGATGCCGCGCAGGCGCTCTTGCGCCTGTGCCCCCTCGGGCCCCATCTCTGCAAAGCCGGAGGTGAACATGCAGACGCTCTTCACGCCCTTGGCGGCGCATTCCTCGGTGGCCTGCACCGCAAGCCGGGCCGGCACCGCCATGATGGCCATGTCGATCTCGCCCGCGACGGCGGCGACGTTCGGATAGGCGCGCAGGCCCTGGATCGTCTCATGCGTCGGATTGATCGGATAGATCGCCCCCTCGAAGCCGTAATCCTTGAGATAGTGGACCGGCACGCCGCCGATCTTGCTGGGCGTGCCCGAGGCGCCGAGCACGGCGACCGAGCGCGGCCGGAACATCGGGTCGAGGCTGCGGGCGGAGGCGAGGATGTCGGCGGCGGGTTGCGGCATCGGCGGGGCTCAGCGCGGCCGGTCGAGGCTGAAGATGGTGTCGATCACGGCATAGTCCATGTAGCCGAGCCGGGCGATGGGGCGCAGCTTGCCGACATCGACGCGGCCGCCGGCGATGAATTCGTCGGCGATATGCACGCCGATCACCTCGCCGATGACGATGGCGTTGCTGACCTTCGGGTTCCAGGCCGGAAGCTGGACCGTCTGCATGTAGCGGCATTCCAGATGCACCGGGGCCTCGGCGACG
>JBFWNZ010000171.1:0-7996 GCA_050250795.1 Alphaproteobacteria bacterium
CCACCGCCAGCGCGACGGCGGCCGTCGGACCCTCCGGCTCCAGGGCATCGGCGAACCGCCCGCCGACATAGCCGACCGTCATCGGCTGTCCGAAGGGCCGCACCTGCACGCTCATCGCCGCGTCCGTCGCGGTGGAGAAGGCGGCGAAGCTGTCGGTCTCGATATCGCCGAACACGTCGCGGGCGAAACGCAGCGCCACCTTGTTCGCCGCCCCCAGCGGCAGTCCGTCCACGGCGTCCCGCTTCCAGTCGGGCAGCGGCGGATCGAAGCGGATCGCATCGGCGGCAAGGACGCCGGTCGAGACGGTGACGATGGCAGCATGTGTTTCGAGCGTGCCGCGCGCGGTCTCCAGCCGCACCCCCGGCCCATCCCATCGGATGGTCAGAACCGGCGTCGAGAGCGATACCGGCATCCCCTCGCCCCAGCGGGCCACCAGCGCCCCGAACCCTTCGCGCACCGGCCAGTTCTCGGCCGTGTCGCGGTAGCTGGCATAGTCCAGGGTGGACAGCGCGTCGGCATTGACCGCACCGCTCATGCCCAGCCAGGCGTCGAACAGGGCCCCCCAGCGTCCATCCAGACGCATCAGCGTGGCGGCGGCGACGTCGCAACCGGCGAGTCCTGCCTCCTTTGCGGCGGCCAAACCGGCATCGACGCAGGCGCGCCAATCGGCCCATTCCGCCCGATCGGCCCAGCGGCGGTCGAGAAAGATACGACGCGGCACGGGCGCGCACCGATAGCCGAAGCCAAAACGGTCGGCGAGTGCCGGAAACGGGTTGAGGCTGCCCGAATGCATCCAGGAACAGCCGCGGTCGAAGGGCAGCCCCAAAGCGGAAACATCGGTATGCGCCCGGCCGCCGATACGGTCCGCGGCCTCCAGCACCACCGCCGACAATCCGCACGCGGTCGCTTCATGCGCGGCGGCGAGACCGGCGGCGCCGGCGCCGACGATGGCAAGGTCGGTATGGCGAGGTAAATCGGTCATGGGCGGCACCCTGGCGAGACCGGCACGATGCCGTCAAGAGCCCCCGTCCGGCACGGATTTGGGGTAAGCTGGCGGAAAACGGACAGGGGAGGAACGCGATGCAGCCCGAGTTCGAGGTCGTGCCCACGGGACGCCCGGTCGGCGCGGAAATCCGCGGCGTGGACCTGGCAGGACCGCTTGCACCGGAGACGCGCAAAGCCCTGCGGCAGGCCTGGCTGACGCATATCGTCCTGCTGTTCCGGGATCAGACATTGGATCAGCCGGCCTTTCTTGAGGCAGCCCGCATCTTCGGCACGCCGAAGGTCGGCGCGGCACGCGCCTATTACGAAAAGGCGGGCCAAGGCGGGACGATGGTGGCGAGCGAGTTGCCGGAGGTCTCGATCCTGTCGAACCTCGACGAGACCGGGAACCCGACCGAGCGCAACGACAGCCTGGGCAGCCTCGAAGTCGTCTGGCACTCCGACAATTCCTATGTCGAGGAACCGCCCGCCGGCAGTTGCCTGTATTCGGTGGAGGTGCCGCCGCGGACGGGCGAAACCTCGTTCAACAACCAGTATGCCGCCTACGAGACCCTGCCCGACGATCTGAAGCACGCGATCCAGGGCCGCCGGGCGAAGCACGATGCGACGCGCAATTCGGCGGGGGTGCTGCGCCCTGGCGTGACCTTGCCGACCTGCCCGGCCGAGGTTCCCGGCCCCTTCCATCCGCTGGTCCGGCTGCATCCCGAGACGCGGCGGCCGGCGCTCTATCTCGGCCGGCGGCGGGTCTGGCCATCGCAATATGTCGAAGGGCTGGAGGATGCTGCGAGCGAGGCCCTGCTCGACCGGCTCTGGGCCCATGCAACGCAGGACGAGCTTGCCTGGACGCATCGCTGGCGGGCCGGCGATTTCCTGGTCTGGGACAACCGCTGCGCGCTGCACTATCGCACGCCGGTCGATCCGACGCGCCGGCGCGTGATGTATCGCAGCCAGTTCCAGGGGGAGGTGCCGATCCCCGCCTGACGCGCAAACAGAAAGGCCGGCGCCCGAGGGCGCCGGCCAGCCGGTCCGAAGTGCCCGCGGTTCAGGCCGCAGCCTTCTCCGCGATCTTGCCCAGCAGATTCTGCGGCGAGGACTCGCCATACGGATCGGTCTCGCAATTGTCCGAGAAGCCCGGCTCCTCGAACCACGCCTCGACCACCCCGTCATTCACGATGGCGGCATAACGCCAGGAGCGCATGCCGAAGCCGAGATTGTCCTTGCAGACCAGCATGCCCATCTTGCGGGTGAACTGGCCCGACCCGTCGGGGATCAACTGGACGTTCGTCAGGCCCTGCTGCTTGCCCCAGGCATTCATGACGAAGGCATCGTTGACCGAGATGCAGTAGATCGCATCGATGCCCTTGCCCTTGAAGTCGTTATGCAGCTTCTCGAAATCGGGCAGCTGATAGGTCGAGCAGGTCGGCGTGAAAGCGCCGGGCAGCGAGAACAGCACCACGCGCTTGCCCTTGAAATAGTCGTCGGTGGTCATGTCCTGCCAGCGGTACGGGTTCGGTCCGCCGACGGATTCGTCGCGCACGCGGGTCTTGAAGGTCACGTTGGGCAGTTTCTTGCCGATCATCTGAGGCTCTCCGGTTCCGGTTGGTGCGCCGATCTGCCGACGCATTATTTAGAATGCGTCTAATATGCGTTCTCGATATAAAAGGTCAAGGACCGTTCGCGCCTTTTCGCGACTGCGACAGCGCGCCGCAGCCTATGTCAGGCGATAGGCAGCAAGGGATTCGAGCGCGCGAATCGTCTCGCCGAGTGCGGTATCGACCGCCTTGTCGCGGCGGCGCACAAGCCCCAATTGGCGGTTGAGCGGCGGTGCGAGGGAATGCTGCCGCAACGCATCGGCGCCTTCGCCGTCGACAGCGGTACGCGGCAGCATGCTGTAGCCGAGCCCCGCCCCCACCAGCCGCTTGATCGCTTCCGCGCTGCCCAGCTCCATGACGGGCCGAGGCGTCAATCCGGCGCCACGGAACCAGTCGTCGATCAGGTGACGCGTATTGGCACCCGGCTCGTACAGGACGAGCGGCCGGCCGGCGAGGTCCTGCGGCATTACCGTTTCCGGCAACGGCGGTGCCGACGACGACGCAATGGCGACGAATCCGTCCTCAAGCAGCGGAACGACCTCGAACGCGCGTCCGGCCACCGGCAGCGTGACGAGCGCGAGGTCCAGCTGATTGTCTTCGAGCGCACGCAGGATGTCCGGCGTATTGCCCGTGCTGACGAGAATTTCCAGGCCGGGAAGACGGGCGCGAAGGTCGCGCAACACCGGCGGCAGCAGATAGATGCAGGCCGTGGCGCCGGTCGCCAGACGGACCCGCCCCACCGTTCCGCCGGCATGGACAGCCATTGCGGCCAGGGCCGAATCGACGACCGCCTCGATCTTCCGCGCATGGGCCATCAGGTCGTGGCCCGCCGCCGTCGGCGTCACCCGCCGGCCGAGACGCTCCAGCAGCGGCAGCCCCAGGCGCTGCTCAAGCTGGCGCACCTGCATGCTGATCGCCGGCTGCGTCAGGTTGAGGCGCTGCGCGGCCGCCGAGAAACTGCCCGTTTCCGCGACCTGCACGAATGCCTGCAACTGGTCCAGGTTGAGATGCCGCACCGTACGCAAACCTTATGACTGTCGGGACGATCATAAGGCTTGTTTATAGTTCCGCGGAAGCGGAACGGCCTTTGCGCGCGCGGCTTCCAATTTCTGCCGGACCGGCGGACATTATCCCCCGTCGACGCCACGGGGAGGCAGCGCGCATGGATTTCTGGATCGGTTCGGCATTGGCGCAGGAGACGACCTCGCCACTCAGCGAGACTCAGCAGTATGCATTCATGCTGCTGCTGGGGGTGCTGCTGAGCCTGGGCGGGCTGCATTTCCTGGCCAAGGCGGCGATGAACCTGATCCGGGCGCGGCGCAGCCGGGCATGGCCGAAGGTGCAGGGAACCGTCACCGCGCATGAGTTGCGCCGCCCGCTTGTGAACGGCCAGGGAATCGCCACGCCGCGGGTCCGGTACGAGTATGTCTGCGACGGCACCGTCTACCGCAACGACGAGATCCTGTTCGGGGGCCATGCCCCCTACGGGTCGGCCCTCGCGCAGACCGTGCTCGACCGCTATCCCATCGGCAGCGCGGTGACGGTGATCCACGATCCGAAAAGCCCGCGGCACAGCGCGCTCATCCCCAAGGCAACCCTCGCCGCTCCTCTCGGCTACGGGCTGCCGCTGCTGACCGCCGGAATGCTGTTCCTGGCCGTCTGGGCCACTTCCTGATAATGCATCAGCGCTGCTGATAGAGTGCGAGCGCAGCCGGCATCTCGGCCTTGAGCGCCGCGATCCGGTCCTGCGGTGCCGGATGCGTCGAAGCGAAGGTCGGCGGACGCGGTCCCTGGCGGCTCATCTTCTGCCACAGATCGACGGCGGCGCGCGGATCGTATCCGGCGCGTGCCATCGCCCGCAGGCCCAGCTTGTCCGCTTCAAGTTCCTGGTTCCGCGAATAGGGCAGCGTCACGCCATACTGGGCACCCACCCCGACGATCTGCGCGACCGTTTCCGGCGTGCCCACACCCGCCGCCGCGGCCGCCGATCCCGCGATCTGGGCCGCCAGCTGCGTGCCGACCTCGGTGTTGACGCGCTGCGCGGCATGCGCGGCCTCGACATGCGAAACTTCATGCGCAACGACGGCAGCCATCTGGTCGGGCGTATCGGCCACGGCGAACATGCCCTCATAGACGCCGATCTTGCGGCCCGGCAGGGCGAAGGCGTTCACCTCGTCGCTTGCGAACACCTGAACGTCCCATTGCTGCGGATTCTCGCCCAAGGCCCGCAGGATGCGGTCGGCGATCTGACGCGCCTCGGCCTGCTTGGCGGAATCGGCGGAGGCCGGCGTTTCCGACTTGATCGCCTGCCAGGTCTCCACACCCATCTGATCGATCTGGGCCGGATCGACGACATTGAGACCCAGCCCGGTCGAACCGCCGCCGCCGCCGCAACCTGCGAGGGCAAGTACGGCGGTCAGGGCCAGGACCGGACGGAAGCAACGCGGCATGGACATGGCAACTCTCCGAGATCGGGGGTTGCCAGTCCAACGGCGGCGCGGCCGATGCGTTCCGCGATCAACGCGGCGCGAAGGCCTCCAGGGCCCGCATGTCGGCCATGGCACCGCCGCCCGGATCGAGCGGCTGGATGCAGACATGCGTCGCGCCCGCCTTGCGATGAGCGTCCAGCCTGTCGCGGATTTGCGTCTCGGTTCCCCAGAGCACCATCGCATCGAGGAAGCGCTCGCTGCCGGAACCGGACAGTTCCGCCTCGGTGAAGCCCAGCCGCAGCCAGTTGTTGCGGTAGTTGGTCATCGCCAGATAGCGCTTGAGATTCCCGGCCGCCACGCCGCGCGCAACCGCCGCATCGCTCGTGAAGCAGATCTTTTGCTCGACGCAGAGCCAGCGGTCCGGCCCCAGGATGGCGCTGGCCTGCGCCGTATGCTCCGGCGTCACGCAATAGGGCAGCGCGCCCTGTACCATGTCGCGCGCCAGCGCCAGCATCTTGGGACCCAGCGCCGCCAACACGATGTTGCGCGCCGGCGCCGCCACATCGACCTTCGCCGACATCATCCGCTGCAGGTAGCCGAGCATCGCCGTCACCGGCGGTCCATAGACATGGCCGCGCACGCCCTCCACCAACGGCACATGCGAGACACCCAGCCCGAGGATGAACCGGTCGCCATAGAGCGCGTTGAGGGTGTTGTGACCGGCCATCGCCGTGTTCGCGTCGCGGGCATAGATGTTGGCGATGCCGCTGCCCAGGGCGAGGCGTTCGGTACGGCCGAGCATGAAACCGGCCAGCGAAAGCGATTCGTAGGCCGTCGATTCCGGATACCAGAACACGTCGTAGCCGAGCCGCTCGACAGCCTGTGCCAGCCGCGCCAGATCGTCGCGCGACAGGGTGTTGGTCGAAGACCAGACGCCGTGCAACCCAGGCTTCACGATGCCCCTCCCGCCAGATGCTTGCGGAAGAACGGTATCAGCAGTTCATAGGCCGCGGTGGAGGACCGCGTCGCCTGCTCGATGTAGCGCATCTCGATATCGCCACCCGCCTTGCGGTAATTGGCGGCGAAGCGTTCGGGCTCGTTCAGGCCCGAGCCCGACTCCGGATCGCGGTAGTCATGCACCTCGTCGGGCCGACCCTGGACCCACAGGGCCGGCGGCGTTTTCACCGCCTCGCCCTGCTCCAGCGCCGTCATCGGGTTGCCTTCGGCCATCTTGGCCTCGCTACCCCAGTAGATGTCGTGCCGCTCGGGAATGTCGGCGGTCCAGCCCGGCGGGTTGGCGCCGGCGCGCAGGCGCAGCGCATGACGATAGCGCGACAGCGGGTTGATGACCGGCCACAGCATGCCGACGCAACGCACTGTCGCATCGACCGCCGGCGAACCGGCCGGCAGCGCGATGGCCCCATAGCGCGGATCGGCCGGGCGCATCGCCGACAGCATGCCGAGATGCCCGCCGCTGGACTGCCCGCACAGCCCGATCATGTCCGGCTTCGTGCCCAACCGCGCCGCATTGGCCTTGGCCCAGCGTGTCGCATAGTTGATGTCGGCCAGCGAGGTCGGATAGCCGTCGGCGGCATGGCGGAAGTCGAGTGCGGCCACGGCAATCCCGGCCTGGGCCAGCACCGCCGCACGGTCGTCGCATTCACTGCGGTCGCCCTTGGTCCAGGCCCCGCCATGCAGGTCGATGACAAGGGGGAAGGGCCCCTTGCCGGACGGACGGAACAGCTTGAGGCCGAGCGGCCGGTCGCCGTGTCGCAGGTATTCGAGTTCTTCGGTGGTCACATCATGGACGACGGGCATCGCGTTTCTCCTCCCCGGCCGATCGTTCATTTGCTTCTGCGCGGCCCCATCGGGGCCGCCGGCGGATTGATCTTGGCGCCTGCGGGCGCCATTGTCACGGGAGCAGGTGCCGCTTCCCGCACCGACCCTTCCCCTGAGAGAGTCCGGCCATGATCGACCTCTACGGCATGCGCAGCCCGAATGTGCAGAAGATCCTTCTGGCGATGGAGGAGTTCGGCCTCGACTACAATTTCATCCCCGTCAATGTCTGGGCGAGCGAGCAGTTCTCGACAGAGTTCCGCGCCCTCAACCCGAACAGCAAAGTGCCGGTGATCGTCGACCATGACGCCGCCGGGGGCGAACCGGTGACGGTGTTCGAATCCGGCGCCATCCTGCTGTATCTGGCGGAAAAGACGGGCCGCTTCCTGCCCGCCTCCGGCACTGCGCGTTACGCCGTGCTGCAATGGCTGATGCACCAGATGGGCGGCATCGGCCCGATGTTCGGCCAGTTCACGCATTTCAAGATCTATGCGGTGGGCGACCATGAATACTCGCTGACGCGCTATCAGACTGAAGTACGACGGCTCTACGGCGTGCTGGAAGATCGCCTCGCGCAGAGCGCCTGGCTCGGCGGGCCGAATTACAGCATCGCCGACATGGCCGCCTATCCCTGGGTCCGGCGGCACGAGTTCAACGACATCGACCTTGGCGAGCATCCGAATGTGGCGCGGTGGCTGGCCGCCATAGAGGCCCGGCCGGCGATCGCACGCTATATGGCCCGGCTGGCCGAGGTCGACCGCGGCGACACGGAGCGCCGCAATGCGGCACAGGACGACGATCTCGACCGTTACTTCCTGCGCGGACGCTACGCCCGCCCCTGACCGGACGGCACCCGTCACTCGGCAAGGATTCGGAACGCCGTCCGAGCAGAGCGGCCGTCGGCATCGACGACGACCGCCCGCACGAAGCCCTCGCCGTCAGGCGTCCATTCGATCTCGCGCCGCTCGCCCGCGACCGGAACGCCGTTGACCAGCCAGTGCAGCGGTCCCGCCCCGCCCTCGGCGCGCAGGCGCACCGGTCCGGCCGGCACCTCCGACCCGTCGGGCGGAAAGACGATACGCGGACCGGCCGCCACGGGTGCCCTGGGCAGGCGGAATCCGGTCAGGGCGGGCGGCG
>JBFWNZ010000172.1:0-7971 GCA_050250795.1 Alphaproteobacteria bacterium
CGCAATCGCGATGACCATGCCGGCGATGCCGAACATGTTGCCTTGCCGCGCCGTCTCGGGCGAGGACAGGCCGCGGAGGGCCATGATGAAGAGAATGCTGGCCGCCAGATAGGCGAAGGCCGAAAGATTGGCGCTCATCGGTGCGGCCCCCTTATCGCTTCTTCTTCTTGTACATCTGCAGCATTCGTCGCGTGACGATGAAGCCGCCGAAGATGTTCACAGAAGCCAGGACAACCGCGAGGAAGCCCATGATCTTGGAGATGTCCATCCCGGCCGGGCCGGCCGCGATCAGCGCGCCGACGATGATCACCGAGGAGATGGCGTTGGTGACGCTCATCAGCGGCGAATGCAGTGCCGGCGTGACGTGCCAGACGACGTAGTAGCCGACGAACACGGCCAGCACGAAGATGCTGAACAGGAAGATGAACTTGTCGCCCCCCGCCATCGCGGCATGCGCCGGCTCGGGCGAAATCTGGGTCGCCTGGATCAGCAGCGCCTCGGCCTTGCGGGCAAGCGCCGCTGCCTGATCGGCCAGGTCGTTGGCCGTCTTGATCAGCGTATCGCGGTCCATGGCCTACTCCCCCTTGGACTTCGTCGCACGCGGCTTGCGCGCCGGCTTGGCCGCCGCCGCCGCGGGCGCAGATGCCGGCGCCTTGGCCACCGCCTCCTTGACCGCCGCCAGCACGATCTCCCCGTCGCGCGTCACCAGCGTGCCGGCGACCGTCTCGTCCTCCATCTTGATGACGAGCGTCTTGCTGTCCTTGTCGATCAGCGGCGACAGGAAGTTGAACAGGTTGCGCGCAAACAGCTTGCTCGTATCCTCCGCGACTAGTGCGGGGATGTTCGCCGGCCCGACGATCTTGACCCCGTGCTTGATCACGGTGGCGCCGTGCTTGGCGCCTTCGACGTTGCCGCCGGCCTCGACCGCCATGTCGACGATCACGGCGCCGGACTTCATCGTCCGCAGCATCGCGTCGGACACCAGCCGCGGCGCCGGACGGCCGGGGATCAGGGCCGTGGTGATGACCACGTCCTGCTTCGGCAGGTGCTCCGCGACGAGCTGGGCCTGCTTGGTCTGATACTCCGCGCTCATCGGCTTGGCGTATCCGGCTGCCGTCTGCGCCTGCTTGAATTCCTCGTCCTCGACCGCAACGAAGGTGCCGCCGAGCGATTCGACCTGCTCCTTCGTCGCGGGGCGAACATCGGTCGCGGAGACGATGGCGCCCAGACGCTTGGCCGTCGCGATCGCCTGAAGGCCGGCAACGCCCGCCCCCATCACGAACACGCGGGCCGGCGGCACGGTGCCGGCGGCCGTCATCATCATCGGAAAGGCACGCGGCAAGTGCACCGCAGCATCGAGCACGGCGCGATAGCCTGCGAGGTTCGACTGCGAGGAGAGCACGTCCATCGACTGCGCACGGCTGATGCGGGGCATCAGCTCCATCGCGAAGCCGGTGATGCCCTTTGCGGCCATCGCCTGCACGAAGGCCGGCTGCGTCAGCGCGCCCATCTGACAGACGAGCGCCTGCCCCTTGGCGAAGGGTGCAAGTTCGTCCGCCCCCTCATCGGCCAGCATCGGCCGCTGGACCTTGAGAACGATGTCGGCACCCGACACGGCAGCAGCGGCATTCGCCGCGATGCTCGCACCGGCAGCCTTGAAGGCCTCATCCGGCAATGCCGCATCGGCCCCCGCTCCCGTCTCAACCGCCACCTCGGCGCCGATCTGGATAAACTTCTTCACCGTTTCCGGCGATGCGGCGACGCGCGTCTCGTGCGGCCGCCGTTCCTTCAAAATCGCGATCTTCATTCGACCGTCCCCAATTGGACCCCGGACGTTGCGGCGCACAATGACAGGAGGGCCGCCCGATGTGAAGGCCGGGATGCGACCGACTCGCGATTTTCGGGGAGGTCAGCTCCGTCCAGCCGCCTTCAACGTCGCCGCACGGAAGGCCCGTATCCGGTCGACCAGTCCCGGCCGACCCGCCGACCGCACCAGGGTTGCCATATCCAGGTCCCTGGTGTCGGCGGCTGTGGTCGCGAACAGCATGGCACTGGCGTCCGGCGCCAGCGTTTGCGCCGCCTTGGCGGCCCCTTCCACGAATTGCGGCCAGTCCTCCTCGCCCAGGATATGGGTCGCGAAGCCAAGCGAATGCGCCTCCTCGGCACCGAAGGTCGCGATCTCGTTCTGGATGCGGCGCGCGGCGTCCGCGCCGATACGTGCGACAAGGCGCCGCGTGCCCAGCAGGATGCCGAAACCGAGGCCGGGCATGCGAAACGTCGTGCCCGGCGTCACCACGCGCTGGCTGCAGGCCGCGAACAGATCGGTTCCCGCCCCCATGACCCGCCCCTTGCCAAGCGCGATGGTCGGCTTCGGCGCATGCCAGACGGCCTGGAGAAGCATCTCGATCCGGATGAGGCGCCACAGCATGTCGCCATCGCTCACCGCACCGGGGCCATCGAGTATGTCCGTATCGGCGAGGTCGAACCCGCCGCAGAAATGCTTGCCGACGCCGTCGAACAGGATGACACGTCCGTCATCCGTGCCGGCCGCCTCCACCGCCGCCAGCAATGCCTCGGCCAGTTCGGGGTTCAGCGCGTTCGCCTTGTCGGCGCGGTTGAGGGTGATGCGCGTGACCGGCCCTTCGCGCCGGGTCAGGACAAGTTCGGACATCGGATGCGTTTCCCCGTCGGTTGGCAACGGCGGCGAAACTAGCACGGCTCGTCCATCCGCCCCATGCGTCAGGCGGGCGTCAGCCCCGCGGTATCGAGGGCCTGCCGCTGGCGGCGCTCCAACCCTTCCAGATCGAAATCGTCGATCATCTCGTGAAACAGGCGGTGCCAATTGATCTCGGCACGCAGCTGCATGAACACGGCACCTAATCCCACCGCCGCCCGATCCATGAACACGAATTCGCGCGGCGGCGTCACGCCCCCAATGCGCCGCAGTTCGCGATGAACCCGGCCGGCGACCTCGGCGCCATAGAGGCCGCTCTCACTTTCCTGAATGCGCTGCACGCCGTCCTTCAGCAATGGCGCGTACAGGAACCCGGCCCAGATGTTCAGCGTGTCGATAACCTCGCGCCGCAGATCGGTGAAACCCCATGTCCGATACGCCTCGACCGCAAGGTCGCGGTCGCCGTCCCGCAGGGCGCGGTACAGGTCGATCACCCCTTTCACGAAGCTGGGCTTGAAAATGCGAATGCAGCCGAAATCGAGCAGGTTCAGCGTCCCACCCTGCCGCACGCCATAATTCCCCGGATGCGGATCGCCATGGATTACCGCGTACCCATAGAACGGCACGTACCAGGCCCGGAACAGCGCGCGGGCGATGGCGTTGCGGGTCTCCGCCGGCGCTTCGCGGAATTCCAGCAGCGGCCGGCCCTCCAGCCAGGTCATGGTCAGCAGGCGCCGCGTGGACAATTCATCGATCCGTTCGGGTACACGCACCGCGTCTTCGGCCGACAGCATGGCCCGGTAGAGCGCCATGTGCCGGCCCTCGCGCACGTAATCCAGTTCCTCGCGCAGGCGGGCCGCGATCTCTTCGTGGATTCTCGCCGTGTCGATGGCGCGGTCGCCCCGCGCATACAGGCGAAACACCAGCGCCAATTGGGAAAGATCGGCCTCGACGGCAGAGGCCATGTCCGGATACTGCAGCTTGCAGGCAAGCTCGCGGCCGGCATGGTCCCTGGCGCGGTGCACCTGGCCCAGCGACGCGGCATGCGCCGCAGCCCGGTCGAAGGATGCGAAGCGCGACGGCCAGTCCGGTCCCAGTTCCGCCGCCATCCGCCGCTTCACGAAGGGCCACCCCATCGCCGGCGCATTGGCCTGCAATGTGCGCAATTCGCGCGCATAGGCGTCGGGCAGCGCATCCGGGATGGTCGCCAGGATCTGCGCGACCTTCATCAGGGGCCCCTTGATGCCCCCCAGCGCAGCGGTCAATTCGCCGGCATGGCGTTCGCCGTCGATGGCCATGCCGAGATAGCGCGCACCCGCCATCCGCGCTGCCAGCCCGCCGACGGCACCGCCGACCCGCGCATAGCGGCGAACCCGGCCCCCAAGGGTATTGTCGTCACGCCCCGCCATGGACGCTCATATGGGCATGGCCGCGGCCCTCAGAAACCCTGGACATCCAGCCACTCGGCGACCCGCTCCGCCACCCGCTCCCAGCGCGGATCGAGCATCAGGCCATGCGGCAGGTCCGGCATGATCTCTGCGGTCACGCCATATCGCCTTGCCGTGGCCCGGACGAAGGCCGGCGGGATCAGCGCATCGCGCGCACCGCTCAGAACCAATGTCGGGATCGCGGCAATCCGGCTCGAATCGACAAGGTCCGCCCCGAGCATATCCATCGTGGCGGCATTCGACTCGCGCCGCATCCGCACGAAATGGCGCATCGTCTCGGATGGGGTGGAAACATCGGTGAACAAGGCGTCGTGCAGCGCACGCGCGTCGCTCGGCCGGCCGTCGGACATCTGGATCGAGGCGATCTCCGCATATGTCTGCGGCCGCCACCAGGCCAGCATCGCACTGGGACCGCCCAGACCGCTGGGCGGGACCGGCGCCAGCAGAACCACCGCCGGAACCGCCGCACGCTCCAAATATTTCTGCACGACGAATCCGCCCATAGAGTGACCGATCAGGATCGGCGGACCGCCGGTCGCCGCCCGAATTCCGGAAATCACCCGCGCGAGGTCGTCCACATAATCGGCAATCCGGTATCCGTCCTGGGCGGCATCGCCGGGACTGCGGCCATGCCCGCGCAGGCTGAGCGCCTGGGCGGTATAGCCGCGCCCCGCGAACCAGGGCAGGAAATGCTCGTCCCAGCACCAGGCACCCGCAAAGGCACCGTGGACGAACAGCAATGGAACCGGATGCGGCGATCCGGCGGGCTGGCGGACGATCACCTCCAGCCCCGGATCGGGTCTCACAGGGCAGCGTCCAGTTCGTCGATCAGCCCTTCGAGGACGCCGAGGCCGCGATTCCAGAAGGCCGGATCGGCGGCATCGAGCCCGAACGGTGCCAGCAGTTCCTTGTGCCGCTTGCTGCCGCCGGCCCGCAGCATGTCGAGATACTTCGCCGCAAACCCCGCCTGCGCGTCCTGATAGACGGCATAGAGCGAGTTCACGAGACAGTCGCCGAACGCATAGGCGTAGACATAGAAGGGCGAATGGATGAAGTGGGGGATATAGGCCCAGAACACCCGATAGCTGTCATGCAGGCGCAGCGCCGGCCCCAGGCTTTCGGTCTGCACGCCCATCCAGATATCGGCGATGTCGTCCGGCGTCAGCTCGCCCTTGCGGCGCTCGTCATGCACCCTGATCTCGAACTGGCAGAACGCGATCTGGCGCACCACCGTGTTGATCATGTCCTCGATCTTGGAGGCCAGCATCGCCCGGCGCCGCACCGGATCGGTGGTGGCGCGCAGCATCGCCTGGAAGGTCAGCATCTCGCCGAACACGGATGCCGTCTCGGCCAGGGTCAGCGGCGTGCCCGACATGAGCTGGCCCTGCCCGCCGGCCAGCACCTGATGCACGCCATGGCCCAGTTCGTGGGCAAGCGTCATCACGTCGCGCACCTTGCCCTGGTAGTTCAGCAGCAGATAGGGATGGGCCGAGGGCACAGTCGGGTGCGCAAAGGCTCCGGACGCCTTGCCCGGGCGGGCCGGCGCGTCGATCCAGGCATTGTCGAAGAAGCGCTTGCCGACCTTCGCAAGGTCCGGCGAAAAGTCGCCATAGGCGCCGAGCACGGTCTCGCGCGCCTCGTTCCAGGAAACCGTCCGGTCGTCCTGATCCGGCGGCGGCGCGTTGCGGTCCCAGTAATCCAGCGCATCGACGCCGAACCACTTCGCCTTCAACGCGTAATAGCGGTGCGACAGCCGCGGATAGGCGTCGCGCACCGCCGAGACCAGCGCGTCAACGACCGGGTCTTCGACATAGTTCGACAGGTTGCGATACGAGATCGGCCGCGCATAACCGCGCCAGCGGTCGTCGACCTCCTTGTCCTTGGCCAGCGTGTTGGTGATGAGCGCAAAGGTCGAGACATTCGCGTTGAAGACCTTGCTGACGCTCTCCGCCGCGTCCTTGCGCTTGGTGCCGTCCGGATCGGACATCAGGTTCAGCACTTCCGTCTCGGTCATCTCCTTGCCGCGAAAGGGGAACCGCAGCCCGGCGATAGTCTGGTCGAACAGCCGCACCCAGGCGGACCGTCCGGCGACGGAGCGCTCGTAGAGCATCCGCTCCATCTCTTCCGACAAATCATGGGCGCGAAAGGCGCGGACATCGCGCAGCCAGGGCTCATAGCGCGCCAGTTCCGGCGTCTTGAGCTGCGCGTCCAGGGTCGCATCCTCGACCCGGTTCAGTTCGAGCGTGAAGAAGATGAGATGCGTGCCGACCGCATTCACCCGCTCGGCCATCGCCTGATAGAAGCGCCCGATCTTCGGGTCGCTGACATTTCCGGAATAGACGAGCTGGGCATAGCTGGACGCCCGTCCCAGCACCTCCTCGATCCGCTCATACTCGGCGACCGCCGCGCCGAGGGTCGCGCCGTCGATCTCGGCGAGACGGCCGCGATAGGCCTCGGCGAACTTGCGCGCATCGGCTTCCGCCGCGTCCAGGTCGCGGGTCAGTTCCGGCGAATCGGGGGCCGGGTAAAGGTCGGTCAGATCCCATTCGGGCAGCGGGCCCAGGGCGGCGGCATCGCTCATTCTTTTGCTCCCTTTCGCATCGCGATATAAGACCGCGGGAACGCGCCAGCAAGGCGCGACGCGATCGGGCGGAGACGGCTTCATGGAATATAGGGCGCTCAGCGGCCTGCCGCAGATGTTCTTCCAGCAGGCGGAGCGCCACGGGCGCCAGCCCTTCCTGTGGGCCAAGCAGGACGGGACGTGGCAGCCGCTGTCCTGGGCCGAGGTTGCGGACCGGGTGCGGGCGCTGGCGCGCGGCCTTGTCGCACTTGGGCTGGAACCGGGCGACCGGGTCGCTCTGGTCTCCGAGAACCGGCCGGAATGGCTGATCGCGGACATGGCGATCATGGCGGCCGGCGGCATCACCGTGCCGGCCTACACGACCAACACGGTCGCCGACCATCTGCACATCCTGACCGACAGCGGTGCGCGAATCGCCATCGTTTCGACCCCGGCACTGGCCAAGCGCCTGATCCCGGCGGCGGTCCAGTCGCCCAAGGCCGAAACCCTGATCGCGATGCAGCCTGGGGCGGACGCGCCGGCGCAGGGGCTGCGGGTGGTCGGCTGGGATGCCGCGCTGGCGATGGAAGGCGACTTCGGACCGCGCATGGCGGCCATCGCGCGCACGGACACCGCCTGCCTCATCTACACCTCCGGCACCTCGGGAAAGCCGAAGGGCGTGATGCTGAGCCACGGCGCCATCCTGTCGAATGTCGAGGGCTGCCACGATTTCCTGCGCAAGCTGCCGGGCTTCCAGGAACGGCAATCCTTCCTGTCCTTCCTGCCGCTGTCGCATTCCTTCGAGCACACCGCCGGCCAGATGATCCCCATCGGCATCGCGGCGGAGATTTACTACGCCGAAGGCATCGACAAGCTGGCGGGCAACATCTCGGAAGTGCGGCCGACGATCATCTGCGCCGTGCCGCGGCTGTACGAGACCATGCGCGACCGCATCCTGCGCGGCGTGGAGCGCGCGGGCGGCCTTCAGGAAAAGCTGTTCCGCAAGACGCTGGAAGTGGGCCGTCGCGCCTATGAGGAACCGGGCCGGATGGGGCTTGGCGACCGGCTGCTGAACGCTCTGCTGGAACTGCTGGTCCGGCGCAAGGTGCGCGGCCGTTTCGGCGGCCGGCTCAAGGCCTTCGTTTCCGGCGGCGCGCCGCTCAACTATGAGGTCGGGCTGTTCTTCCAGGCGCTGGGGCTGACCATCCTGCAGGGCTACGGCCAGACCGAATCCTCACCCGTCGTCAGCTGCAACGTGCCCCAGAAGAACAAGCTGCGCACGGTCGGCC